>JAOZUJ010000072.1 GCA_029938745.1 Candidatus Moraniibacteriota bacterium | reverse complement strand
ATTGTTATTTTAAATATTACTTGCTATAATTATGATTAGTCCAATGAATGATTGACAAATGTCTATAAATCATGATACAATCCATTATCATATTATTTTAGTAACAATTTTTTATTATGAATCTAACAAAGCAAAATCGAACAGGTGCAATCATTCTTCTCATATTTTTTGGTGTGATCATGTACATCACAATGAAAGCATATCTTGGGATGTTCTTTTTGGCACTCATTGTTGTGATTGTGATGTTCCCGTTTTATAAGTGGCTTGCTATAAAGATCAAAAGTAAAATATGGTCTTCTATTATTGCGTCGTTTGTATTTTTGTTGTTAATCGTAATTCCGTTTGGTCTCTTCTTTGTGTACGCTGCTAGTGAAGCTGTGCAATATTTTAGTACAATAGAAATTAGTGAGGAAGAAAAAGTGGCAGCTGTTACATATGTGGAAGAGCATTTTCCTGTATTTTCAGAATCACTTGAATCGGTAGAAATAGATGTAACAAACATGTTTTCAAAAATTATTTCTGTAATTAGTGTATTTCTACGTGATATTATTGTGCCTTTGACAACAAATATTGTAATTTTTTTCGTGAATCTTACATTTTTTATGTTAATTCTTATTTATTTATTTCCAGATAAGAAGAATTTTTTTGGTGTTGTGATGGAAATTATTCCTCTTGATAAAGATCTGAGTAAACAGTTTATTGATCGATTTGTCGTCACAACACAAAAAATGGTTATTAGTGTGTTTCTTGCTGCGATGGCACAAGGTGCATTGGGTGGATTTATGTTTTGGCTATTAGGTATTCCAGCCGCAGGGTTTTGGACGATTGTGATGACGGTTGCAGCGGTTTTGCCACTTGGCTCTGGATTGATCTGGGTGCCAGCGGGAATTTTACTAATACTCACTGGACAAGTATGGGAGGGAATCGTGCTTCTTTTGTGGGGAATGGTTGTTATAAGTAGTGTGGATAATCTGTTGCGTGGATTTATGCTCAGAGGTGGAAAAACACAAATTCCAGAGATTATCACATTTATTTCTGCACTTGGAGGAATTGTTGTGTTTGGATTTTTTGGATTTATTTATGGACCAGTAATTGCTGCGGGATTTTTGACTGCACTTGATATTTATCGTGAGTATCGTCGTGACGAGGAGGCAAAAGTGCTCGTAGACACTAAAAAAGACAAGTAACAAAAAATAAATGATGATTCAAAAAACAACTTTGCATGAAACATAATAAAAAAACAGTGGCACAGAGCCTCTGTTTTTTTTATGAAAAATATATTTATGGTGGTATAATATGTAAATAAGAAAATAATAATATTTTTATGTCAGATGATGTTGTAGAAAAAAATGAGTTTATCGATAATATTGAAAAAGAATTCACAATTCGTTCTTCTTATATTTTGTTGTTAGTTTTTTCTGCAGTTATTGCGACGCTCGGTCTTTTGACGAATAGTACGTCAGTTATTATTGGGTCCATGCTTATTTCACCACTGTTTTGGCCTGTTTTGGGGATTAGTTTGAGTATCGTGTTTTCAGATCGGAGGCTAATACGCAAGGCACTTTATTCATTCGGTGTGAGTATATTTACTGTTTTTGCTGTGAGTTTTCTGGTGACAAAAATTTTACCAAGCATGGAGCCATCCCAAGCAATTCTTGTGCGTACTAATCCAACACTCGTTGATTTGCTTATTGCACTTGCTGTGAGTGTGATTGGTATTTTGGCGATTCGGTATAAGGGCATATCACAAACTGCAACAGGTGTTGCAATTTCCATCGCATTACTACCCGTACTATGTGTCGTTGGTATTGGTGTGTCGCTTGAATCTATGAGTATTTTTAAAGGGTCACTTCTATTATTTCTTGCAAATGCTGGCGCAATTGTGTTTGTGGGTGCAACTGTTATGTACTTTATGGGCATACGTCCAAAAAACATGGCCGAAAAGGAAGGTTTTAAGAAGAAATATATCATTTCTTTTGTATTGTTAATTTTATTGGCAATTCCGCTTACATATCATCTCCATGTTTCTATCAAACAAGAAAAAATGAAAAAAGAAATTACAAATACATTGACGCAAAAAGTTGAAGCTATGTCAGAAAATGCGTCTGTACGTGATGTGAAAGTGATTTTTCCACCATCATTTAGTGATGAAAAATTAAAAATCAGCGCAATTGTTTTTCTCTCAAATGCAGAAACTGTATCAAACTCTGACGAGCAAGAATTTATTGAAGCTCTCGCTAATCTAACAAATGATGACGTAAATTTGGAATTAAGTATGTTCAATACAATTTCCATAAAACGAGATGATGACGCAAAACAAGAGGGACAGCGCATACAAATAGAACAAGTCGTGAATGAACAAATACATAATATTGATAGTGATATTGCAATTAATTCTGTATATACAACATTTCCAGAAGATGACAATGAAAATGTAGAAATTTTTGTGAAAGTACAGCAAATCGGTGATAAAGTGCCACTGACATTTGATCAAAAACAAGATGTCAATAAGACAATCGAAGAGACATTGCAATTATCAAGTAATCTAACAATTGAATTTGTACCAGCAACGATTCTTGAGCAAGAAAGTGATGATGCAAAATTGCAACAAAAAATTGAAAATGTATTAGAACAAGACGTTGCAACTCTCTCACAAGAAGCTTCACTTATTAGTGCCACTGTTTCTGCTGTTGAGTATGATAAAAATGATGTTGCAGAAGATGAAAAGAAAGATATCAAAGTTGTCGCAGTGCTTTTTGTGCCAGAGCAGATAGAAGTAACACAAGAATACAAAGATCAGCTGTTAGGGCACATTCAAGAGGAAGTTGATAAAAAAGTTGAGCTTGTGTTACAAGTCGTTAATTTTAAGGATATTTAAAATTTCTCGTTTTTTTGGACAGAAATAGGTTCATTTGGTATTATTATATATACAAACATCGTTAATAAATAATCCGCCCTCACCTAGTGCTATTTGGTAAGAGGTTATGGCGAGACAAGTAAAAAAATATGTTTAAAGAATATGGAGTTAAGATAATACAAATTTGTGGTGTCATTTCAGCACTTACAGTTGTGGGGTCAAGTTTTATTGGAAATACTGAGGGTAAAGAATTTATTGATTATATATTTGTGATAGGATTTGCACTTTTTGCGTACGTGCCGTTTGCAATACTTGGACACATTGCAAAGAAAAATATAACACACGTTACATTTTTTGCGATATTTGGTCTACTTATGTTTGCATTGGATATGTATGCGAAGTACGATGCTTTTTTTGTGGCTAATTCATCTACTGGCGCGCTGGTGAATGTGGTAATGCCTGTGTACTTCATCGGAATAGTATTGATCATGTGGGGTGGGTATGCGATCTTTAAGAAAATACACAATAAAAAGGAAACAACTGAGACGGTGGAATAATATAAATAATAGAATTGAGTGTTAAAATAATTGACATAAGTTTTTTTTGTGTGGTAAAATAAAAAACCATATAAAATAATTGTTATATGGCATAAATGATGGAGGGGAATTAAATAATAATAAATAATATTATGAACAGAAGGCACGAAGGAAAGAGCAGTACAATAGTCGCAATCGTAATCGTGATAGTGCTATTGCTAGTAGGATTCTTTTTTTGGAATAAGACAAATGCAAAAAATGCAATTTCTGGTACAGTAGAATTTACTGGTACTTTGCCAGATGAAACAGCAGAAGGCGTGGTTGTAATAGAGGCGCGTGAACATGGAGAGATCAACTTTGAAGAAGTGGAGGAAATGGACATGTGGGATGAATTGGATTGGATCTGGGATGGGTCTGAGAGTGGCAAGAATTATGATATTCGCGCAAAGCTTGTGATTGATAATGATGAAGTTGCGAGGTCACATATGGTTAAAGTAAGTGCACCAGCAGATAATGAAGATCTGGAATTGGATCTAAATTTGGAAAATTTACCAGATGGATTACATGAAGGCGCACTCGCAGCGCATGGTGAGTTTGTAAATATGGACGGATTATTAAATATAAATGGGTATATCCCAGAAGGCAGTCACGTAAAAGTATATACAAAAACATTGGATGATGGGTATGTGGATATAAAAGGAGACTTTTCAACTGCAAAGGGTACTAAATGGAACTGGGACAGTGCTGAGCCTGGTGTGCGCTATACAATCGTAGCACAACTCATAAATTCAGCCGGTCATGTAGTGGGTGAGTCACGCTCAATTCATGCATCAGCTCCAGCAAGTGGACAAGATTTAACTATCGAATCAAATGCTCATCACGCTAATAAAGATGACGGCTCACATCATAAGGCAACAGTTTCTGGAAAAATTAATTTAAACGGTCCAACTGAGAAACATAGTAGTGTTAGAGTGCTTTACAGATTGCCAGGTGAGAAAGATTTTAAACTTGCAGATAAAATAGATGCTGAGGACCATGGAAAATGGGAATGGAAGCATGCACAAAGTGGACAGCGTTATGAAATGGCGGCGTGTTATGCACTGGAGGACAAGTGTCAGTCAGTATCACATCATCAGTTTGTGATTGCGCCAGCGAGTCATGTAAAGTTCACTGTAAATACGGAATTAACATTGCATAAACCGCATCATAAGCCAGAACTAAAAGAATGTGTAAAAAATGGTAATAAATATACAGCACGTATTGAAATACCACATGAAAAAGAAGCACGATCATATTTGGTACAAGTAGGCGAGCGCAGTGGACATCATGATGTATATGATCACAAAAAAGATCGAAGTGAGCATGCTGATGAATTTGATATTACTGTAGATGTAGATCCGGGTAAACATTATTATGCTCAATACGCATGGGCAGCATGTCATGATTGTGGTGATGATAATTATTCACATTT
>JAOZUJ010000176.1 GCA_029938745.1 Candidatus Moraniibacteriota bacterium | reverse complement strand
TCTACCCATACTGGAATTGCCTTTGTGCCTGAGAGACCCGTCATTGCATTCCATGTTTCTGCTGATGTGAAAATGTGATTATATAAATAACTTGATGAGCTTGAACCACTTCCAAGACTTCCCCATTCAGTGCTATTACAAAATTCCATTACCTTTGTTGTATCATTGTATCGCATTGCACCTTCTTTTGACGCATCACATGTTGCTGTATCATTATCAAGAATTATGCTTCCTCCTATTTTTAAGTTATCTCCATCATATGTGAAGTTTGCATTTTGAGTTATTGCATCTCCTGCACTATTTGCAAATTGTATTTGATTTGCACTTATACTTGCTGGTGTGTCTGTGAGTCCTGCGTATGTTGTAGAGCCACTGCCACTGCCCGTAAGTGAACGCCAACTTCCATTGTGATATCCTTCAAAATCTGAGCCTGTGTATCTGATATTCCCAGCTGTTGCATTTGAAGTTGATCCTATATTTAGAGCATGGTCAAAATCAAAAGTTTGATTTGCTGTATTGAACTTTAAAATTCCTTCATTTGTGTTTGTGCCAATATGAAGCGAGCTCGGTCCAAGATAAAGATCTTGCCACCTATGTGTTGAATCTCCTAAATTGTATGTGTCATCTAGTGTCGGTATTAAGTTTCCTGCTGATGTTATTTGCATTCTTTCTGTGCCTGCTGTGTCAAATCTAATTGTGTCATCATCAGATGTTTCTTCTACTTGTATGCCTGTATCTGTGTCTGTGTCCCAAAGAGCTGCAAGATAACTTCCTCCTGCATTGTTTGTTGTTTTTATACAGTAGAGGACATTTGTGTTTACTGGTCTTGTTTCAAGATCACCTCCACCAGTGATTGAATGGGCGTGATTTCCTGTCGCATTCGTTACAGCAGTTGTTGATGCACCAGATGCATCTTGTCGTCGAGCTCTTCCACCCGCATCAAGACCTGTGCCTTGAAAAACTGTGAAAGTATGTGAATGGCTTCCCGTTGTATTTGTTGTAAAATTTGAATTTGGTCGTGCTGTTGCATCTGTTTGTTGCGTTCCAACGTTATCCCCTGTTGTTCCATCACCTCTGTCAGTACGTGAACCTGCATTTAGGTCTATGCCCTTGCCATTATCCCATCCTCTGAGAAATTGTCCTCTATAATCAGGGATATCAAAAGTTGTTGAGCCATCTCCATTTCCATATGTATCTCCAAGAGTTGTGTAGAGATCTGGATATCCTGCTCTTGATATTTCTTGACCTTCTGCTGCAATCCAATTAGTAGGACATGTGTCTACTGTGTATGCCATTACTGTTCCTGATGGAATTGTTTCTCCTATACCCCCTGAACCTGATCCACTTCCAAGTTCTTGCCAATCACTTCCATCACAAAGTTCTAATACTTGATTT
>JAOZUJ010000071.1 GCA_029938745.1 Candidatus Moraniibacteriota bacterium | reverse complement strand
TTTGGAGTCATGTATATATTACACGCGTCGCATTTGAGCATTTGTGTATTTATGAGTTCCAGTAAAATACTTACACGCTCATTGAGTCTGTCACGCCACAGGCCCTTGACCAGTGTATCTGTTAATTCTATGAGATATGGAGCTTCTGTTTTGTGTGTTTCTTTCAGAACAACGCGAATATGTCTTTTACTCGCAATGCTCAATTCGTTATTATCATCTTTGAACAGTGGTGTGAAGATAACGATAGAAACGCCAATGACAGGAAAATTGCAATAATAGGCAAAAACCATATTTTGACACACAGGTTCATAACGTTTAAATTTTCTGGGGAAATAATCATCAAAAAAACGATTAATCTCAACATTAAATCTCTGTGCGTATGTTTGTGCCATGGGAGCTCTCCTGTAGAGGAAAAAAGGTTTATAAAATTTTTAATTTACTGTAATTAGGTATTATAAGTATTTTATATATTTTTGTCAATTATTTTTACTATAAAAAAATAATCCACGACAGAATTTTCTGTGGTGGATTATGCTTCATGTGTTTTTTTGTTTCGTATAATTCTCTGGTGGGAGCATTATACGAATGATACGAGCGGTAAGCGAGTATAGTGGCTACTATCATACTCATTGCAATAAGTACAATAATAAAAATGTCTATTGTAGTCAGTTCATCCTTCGATTTTTGTGATGACATATGTTTATCTCCCTTTGATACGTTATTGTTAAACGTGCATTTAAAAACATATTATTCTTGACTATGTAGAATACTACAATAAACGTGCATTGTCAAGTATTATTTGATATAATATAGATATAAAAAATATGAATAAATATATTAGTATAACATTTTGGATTGTGATCGTATCGTTTGTTTTTGTGGCGTGCGAATTTTTTGTACCGATTGTGCAAGATATTTTCCAGGGACCAATATTTTTTGTACCAATTGGATTTTTTGCGTTGGCAAACGGTGTTTTGGTATGGCTTGTGGTGCGTTCTCACGTTGATAGTACGATAAAAAAGTTTTTGTTGGTCACTGGTGTTTGTGGTGTAGGATTCTTAATTTTTATACTTTTACACAATCTATTTTATGCTTTTGGTATGATGACAGCTGATATTGTTATTGTAAGGTATTTTTTTGAGGCATTACATGTGATATTTTTTCTGATAGCAGTTCTTGTCTGTCCTGCAGGTTTTCTCATCGGAGCAGGTGGTAGTATATGGCATTTAAGGAAAACTCTGTTATAATGGAAACATGAAACAAAAACAAAATTTTTCACAATTATTAAATCCGCGTTCAATTGCGGTAATTGGAGCAAGTGGCACAAAGGGAAAAGTGGGGAATATGATCGCGAATAACATTACATCACATAAGTTTGGTGGAGATGTGTTTTTTGTGAATCCAAAACGCTCAAAGATACTTGGTAAAAAAAGTTATGCATCCCTTTCTGATATTGGTCAAAAGGTTGATTGTACGGTTGTTGTCGTTCCTGGAAAATTTGTAGAAGATGTGATACGTGAGGGTGCAGATGTGTGTAAAAATTTTGTTGTGATCTCAGCAGGGTTTGGCGAGACAGGTATGGATGGGCACAATCGGGAGATGTCTCTCAACGCTCTAGCACAAGAAAAAGATATTAATATACTTGGTCCAAATTGTTTGGGATTTTTGACACCTGACATTTCACTCAATGCATCATTTGCCGAAGGATTGCCAGTAATTGGGCGGATAGCTGTGATATCACAATCAGGAGCACTTGCAGTTGCAATTATGGATAAGGCACGGGAAGAAAATATTGGTTTTTCATCCGTAGTGTCAATTGGAAATAAGATGCAAATTGGTGCAGCAGAATTAATAGAATATTTTAGAAAAGATAAAAATACAGATGTTATTGCACTTTATCTTGAGGGCGTTGCACGTGGAGAATTATTTCTCAGTGCAATTGCAAGTGCTGTTGCAGATGGCAAAAAAGTAATCGTACTCAAAGCCGGGAAAACACAAGAAGCACAAGAGGCAATTGCCTTGCATACTGGTTCACTCGCGGGGAGTGATGATATATTTAGTGCAGCACTGGATAAAGTTGGCGCGATGCGTGCAGAGTCAATGAGCGATTTTTTTGCTCTTGTGAGGTTTGCACAACAATATAAAAATGCAGTATCAGCGCCAGCTGGAATTGGCATTGTCACAAATGCCGGCGGTCCTGGTGTACTTGCGACAGATGCTGTAGCGAGTGAGGAGAATCTCAAAATGAGCAAATTAACTGATAAAACAAAAGATGTCTTAACAAAAAAATTGCCATCAGCTGCGTCAGTGCATAACCCAGTAGACCTGCTCGGTGATGCAATGTTTGATCGATATGAGATTGGTATACAAAAAATGGTCAGTGATGAGACAGTAGATATTATTTTGGTGCTTTTGACACCACAAGACCAAACACCTGTTGATGATATTGCTCAGTTACTTGTGGATATGCAAAAGAAGACAAAGAAACTTGTTATTGCATCTTTTATCGGCGGAGAACGTGTTCGCGGGGCAATTGATCTACTCAATAGTGGTGGTGTGTTGCATTTCGTGTCACCACGCAGTGCATTGTCTGCTGCAGGTGATTTTGTCGGTAAGCGTACAGTATATCCCATTACCAAAAAAACAAACGTCAAAGAACGTGTAGAAAAAGCACAAAAAATTATTCAAAAAGCACAGGAGCGTGAATCATTGTATTTTGAAGAGTGTAAACACATTGCAAAAATGTATGAATTGCCTGTGAGTCGGTTTTGGGATGTGACGGGCGGATTTGATGCAAAAAGTAAGATCATTTATCCGTGTGTAGTAAAAGTTGATAATCCAAACGTGTTACACAAAACAGATAGAGGTGGTGTCATTTTGCCGATTAAAAATTTGAGAGAGTTAGACGGTGCACGAAAGATCTTGCTCAATCGATTTAAAGAGGGCGGCACACGTGTAATTGCGCAACCAATGTTAAAAATTAAAACAGAACTGATTATTGGCTTGAAACGAGATCCTGTATTTGGTATTGTGATCGTTGCTGGTCTTGGTGGTATTTATACGGAAGTTTTTAAAAGAGTTAATTTTTATATCGCACCATTGAGCATGCGAGAGATCAAGCATACATTAAAAACAGGGAGCATCGCATTTTTATTTGATGGTACGCGTGGTATAGAGAGTTATAATGTAGATTCGATTGCGCATATTATATATAATATGGCATTAATGGGTAGTGAAAACCCACAAATTACTGCTGTCGATATTAATCCACTGTTGGTATATAACGATGACACAAAGGATGTTGCCGTTGATTTTAAAATTATTTTATAAATATAATAATATAAATATATGACATTACAAAACAAAAAAATGCAATTACTTGGAGATGATGATAGTGTGTCTGATGATGTTGTAGATATTTTTGATCAATATGGTGGCAGCAGTACTGATGAGACAACACAAGCTTCTTCTGCACCACAAAACGTTACACGTCCTGCTGGAGATGATGATGTACAATCATCAGATGATGCTGAAAAAAAATGGGAACAAGAATATGAAGAAGCACCTGCACAATCTGTGAAGCCGCCAAAACCAGATCATGTTCCACAACAAGCGCCATCTGTAGTAAAAGAAAAAGAAGATACAGCTCCTCCAGTCACGCAAGAAGAAAAATTGGCATACGTGCAAAAGATGAAACCACCAAAACCAAAACAAAAAGATGAAACGCCTAAGGTTGTGTCTCCGCCAGAAAATGATTCTGGACAAAAAGAAGTGCAGAGCATGAAAGAGGAGTTAAAAGCAGATACTCCATTACCGCCACCAAAAAAAAATAAGCCAAATGCAAAGGAAGTGAAAAAACAAAATTATAATAGCATTGCACGAAAAGAGGCAAAAAAAGATATGTCAAAGGTGTATGTGCCAGCACATAGTGAATCAGTGCATGCAGCAACAGCTGCAACAAAGGAAACAGCACAAATGGTAAAGAAAAGTTACGCACAACCAAAAGATCATGCACAAAAAGAAGTGCATGTAGACCCGAGTAAAAAAACGATCATGATTGTAGATGATGATGTTGCTACTCTTGATATGTATGCAGAAATCTTTGAACAAGCTGATTACAATGTGATCCGTGCGGCAGATGGTCTTGAGGCAATGAGTTTGATCGCTGATCATACACCACATATTATTTTTACAGGTATTGTCATGCCACGAATGGATGGGTTTTCAATGATGGAAGCACTCAAGCAAAATAAACGTACGGCGGATATCCCTGTTGTGATCAATTCACACCTTGGTCGTGAAGAAGATAAAAAGCGTGCAGAAGAACTTGGAGCACGAGATTTTATCGTGCGTGGATTTACACCCCCACGTGAAGCGCTAGAGCGTATCGGAGCGATGCTTTTGCGGAGTGAATATATATTTCGTTTTGACAAAAATGATGCTGATGCACGTAAGCTTGCCAAAGACCTTGGGATGAATAATTTTTTCATGTGTCCACGCGGTCAGGACATGGTGCTCAAGTTAAGTATTACAGATGAAAGAGATATGACTTTTTCTGCAAGATTTAGTTGTGTTGATAGTAAGGATAAAAAATAATCAAAAGGTTGTACAAAAAATAAAATAATGCTACTTTAACACATATCAATAAAGATATGTGTTTTTGTGATAAAAAATAAGGAGGAAATTATCATGAGTGGTTCTTTATATTCAAGAGTGAATCGGGAAATTTCTTTTGACCAGTTCATGCGTATTGTAATCAATAATTCATCATGCACTGCAACAGATCGCGAAGATCCGGGTATGTGGTCAGATGAATCAAAGCAACCATTTCGTCATGTTTATGATGCAATTCATACTAATCACGGATCTGTCACCGCAGAAAATGCTTCTACTGTTGGCAAGGCAATGCTAGCACAAAATGCTGATAATGAATGGTAAG
>JAOZUJ010000175.1 GCA_029938745.1 Candidatus Moraniibacteriota bacterium | reverse complement strand
ATGTCCAATCGGAGAAGCTCTGAGAGGTTTTGATGCTGCTGGAGATCCTGTGTGTGTTGATATTACATCAGCTGGAACTACTACGATCAATCAGGTGGATAAGTTGTGGGAAGGACGATACACAAATTATTCAAGTTGTGTAGTAATGGAAGATAAGACAGTCAGTTGTTGGGGAGATGATACAAATGGTGAAGTGGGAACAGGCAATAGGACAGATGATCAAACATTGCCACAGACAGTTGCATTACCAGGTGATGTAGATAGTGTAATTTCAAATGTAGCATATAATTTTGCGATTTTAGAAAATGGTCATGTATATGGTTGGGGAATTAATGCAGAAGGTCAAATTGGTGATGGCACAACTGCAGTTAAACATTCTCCAGTACGAGTAGGAACTCTGGAGCATATCACAAAGATAGATACAACACATTCAAATATGTATACACGCGCAACTTCATGTGCAGTGGATACATCAAATGATCTGTATTGTTGGGGTTACAATGGATATGGTCAAGTAGGTGATGGAACAGTAACGCAAGCAAATAGTCCAGTCCTTGTGCTTTCAGGTGTAAATGATTTTTGGGGAGGGAATAGTAGATACGGATCATTTTGTGCATCAAAAACAGATGGGACGACATGGTGTTGGGGACGCAATGATTATGGTCAATTGGGAGATGGCACAACTACTGATAGACATATTCCAACTCAAATAGCATTAACAGATGTATCAACAATGGTTGTAGAGGGTGGACATGTTGGTTATGGAAGTAAATGTGCAGTAAAAACAGATGGCACAGTCTGGTGTTGGGGTTACAATGGTTACGGTCAGTTAGGTCAAGGAGATACAGTGCAGAGAAACGCGCCAACGCAAGTCGCAGGAATTATAACAGCAGTTGATGTGACAACGAGTGGTGGTCGCGGAGCAACGATGTATGTAACATTACAAGATGGCACGATTCGATCTTTTGGTAAAAATACAGATGGTCAAGTAGGTGACGGCACAACAACAACGGCAACATCTCCAGTTAATCCAGGATTAACAAGTGTATCAAAAGTTGTTTCAGGTGGCTCATCTTATGACACAACAAATAGATATTCACATCCTACAGCATGTGCATTACACATAGATGGTACAGTGAGTTGTTGGGGATACAATACAGAGGGTCAAGTAGGAAATGGAAATACAACGCATCAACATACACCACTGCAAATTGCAGGATTGAATGATGTGCAAGATATTGCATCTGCAGGTTTTTCACATAATCAATATTTCTGCGCAAAAAAATCAGACGGCAGATTACAATGTTGGGGACATAATGGTAGTGGTCAGCTAGGAACAGGAGACACAAATCACAGATACACCCCCCAATACGTAAAAACTCTAAACGAAGCAGGAGACCAGCCAACAACA
>JAOZUJ010000174.1 GCA_029938745.1 Candidatus Moraniibacteriota bacterium | reverse complement strand
AGATATTTACTTTTGGCAATGCATGGACAAAGTGATATACTTATTTGTACAGACGCATTGCAATGCGTCTCTACTGTTAATTACTAATATATTAGAATATGATTGGATTTTTAAGTGGAAAAGTTATAAATAAAGGTAAAGATAAAATTATTGTAGATGTTGGTGGTGTGGGATATGTTGTTTTTCTTACGGAGCTTGGCATGGAGCAATGTGCGGATGGAGAGGATATAAATATCAGTATTTATACGCATGTGCGAGAACAAGAAATTACGTTGTATGGATTTTTTCAAACAGAGGAGCAAGAAATGTTTGAGTTACTCATCAGTGTGTCCGGCATTGGTCCGAAGGCAGGGCTCAAGATTCTGGCAGTTGCAGATACACAAACGATTATTTTAGCAATTGCAAATGAGGACATCTCTATTCTGACGAAAGTTTCTGGTATCGGTCCAAAGATCGCAAAGAAAGTTGTTAATGAATTATCAGGTAAAGTAGTAGCACCTGTTGATGCTGCTGTAGGTGACGCACTTGCTCAAAGTGATGCAATAGATGCACTCAGATCAATGGGTTACACAGTTGCAGAAGCAAGAAACGCGATTAGTGATGTACCAAAAGATATGACAGATGTTGGTGAAATCGTGAAATTTGCACTTAAAAATTTAGGAAAATAATATAAAAAAATAAAAAGCCATGTGTGGTACACAGGGCTTTTTGTATTTTGAGATAATATTTACTTTTTGCGCAATTCGTCGCGAATTTCTTTCAATAAAATAATATCATCTGATGGTTTTTTGTCTTTTTCTTCTTTCTTCTTGAAGCGATTGATTTGCTTAACTACTATAAATATTGCAAATGCGATAATAATAAAGTTTATAAGTGTGTTTAAAAATGAGCCATAATTAATAGTTACTGCTTCTGCTGTGTCAGTTGCTTGCTTTAGTGTAATGGTTAATTCATCAAAATTAACGCCACCAACCAACAGGCCAACGCCTGGCATGATAATGTCATTTACAAATGATGTCACGATCTTGCCAAACGCAGCACCGATGACGATACCAACCGCCATATCAATGACATTTCCTTTTATTGCGAACTCTTTGAATTCTTTGAGCATGTTCATCATATGCATAAATATAATAATTAGAGTTATTGGTATAATATCAAACTGTGCACACTTTATCAATGGATGCGGTATTTGATAAAGTAGTGTTTTATTGTACAATCAGAATAGTATTATTATAAAATATTTTATGAATAAAGATATAGGTACATTATATATTGTTGCAACGCCAATTGGAAATTTGAGTGATATCACATTTCGTGCAATTGATACATTAAATAATGTAGACATGATTGCATGTGAGGATACGCGCGTGACACGCAAATTATTAGATCATTATGATATTGACACAAAAGTAA
>JAOZUJ010000014.1 GCA_029938745.1 Candidatus Moraniibacteriota bacterium | reverse complement strand
GAACCGGGGTAAAGGGTTTTGCAGACCCGTGCCTAACCGCTCGGCCACGCGACCTATTCTACAAAATAAAGAATACCAAAATTTTACTCCTTCGTCAACGCATTCAATAGCGTGACAACTATGTCGATATTTAAATCATTATATTAACTTTCTTTTTCAATTTTATCAATAATCTTTGGAATACGTGCAAAATCTGTAATGAGTGTGTCGCGTAAGCTCCCATTATAAAGTGCTGCGGCTGGATGATAGAGTGCATAAAAAACTCGCTTCCCCACGCCATCAATCTCGCGACGAAATGCTCTGCCATGATCTTCTGAAATCTTGCGACCTGGCACAAATCTCTCAAGTGCATGACGTCCAAGTGGAATAATAAGCACTGGATCAATAAGGTTAATTTGCTCCTGTAACCACAATTGACAATCAGCCACCTCCTCTGGTAGTGGGTCACGATTATTTGGTGGACGATATTTTACAACGTTTGTAATATAAATATCTTCCCTTTTTAGATTAATTGTTGCAAGTAATTCACTCAAAAACTTTCCCGCTGCACCTACAAATGGCTCGCCAATTTCATCCTCTTTTTTTCCCGGTGCTTCACCAATAAACATAATTTGTGCATCTGCGCTCCCCTTACCCGGCACTACATTTATAGCAGTTTTTTTAAGCGTACACGCACACAGTGCATTCATATCGTCATTAAGTTTTTGTAATTGCTTATCTTTATTCATATTTCTATTTTACCTGTTCACCATCTATATGTCTATAAATTATCTATACAATTTTCCACCCATTATCATCCACTCCGACAATTTGTCCTGGGATAGAAAAACCACTTGCAAGCTTATGTCCACCACCACCAAGTGTATGTGCAATTGCAGACACATCTATATTACCATGTTTTTCTGCACGAAGGCTCCCCTTGATTGTATTGTCATCAGCTTGATAAACCACAAGTGCTGCACGTACCAATGGCACAGTAGCAAGCATTGATGCAACATTTGATATCTCGCCAGAATTTACAAGATGACCTTGCAAATCCTCTCGCGTAATTGCACTAACTGCTAAGCCATTTTCTTTATAAAATTTTGTACGACCAAGTGCCCTTCCCCATAAATTTAATGTTTCAATTTCTTGATTTGCTGACAGTGTCGCAATGATCTTTGTAATTGATGCACCTCGTTTGATCAAGTCTGCCGACATAGTTAATATTTCCGCTGACGTATTTGCATGTTGGAATGCGCCAGTGTCTCCAATAATACCTGCAAGAAGTGCTGTTGCAATTTTTTTGTCGAACTGTTTATGTGTAAAAATAAAAAAATCATACAAAATTTCACACGTTGCAGCATACAATCCATCAATAATACGTACGTCAGATTGAAGTGTAATATCATGATGATGATCAATCGCAATCGTTACACAATTTTCTGACACGCCCTCAATTACACGATCAAATCCACGCTCCACACTATCACAACCAATCACAACATCAAAAAGCGTCAAGTCCAATTCATCTGGATTGTCAAATGTAGTATTGGGTATGATATCATTCAGAGTATCTGGAAAAGGATCATAGCACCCCATCACGACATTTGCTTTATAAAATTTTTTTACAAAAGAGCCAAGTGCTACCGTACTCCCTACAGCATCTGGATCAGGATTTGAATGTGCGACAACAAGAACATTGCTCGCACTACGCAAAATATAATCTAGTGTATTAAATTCTTTCAAAAATTGTCGCTTTTCAGACATATAATTCTATACCTATTCCATTACATAAATCGCCATGATCTATTCTTGCAACAATTGTTCTATCTCATCGACTTCATCACCAGTGTTATCATGTACAAATGAAATTTTTGGTAACACCTTTAGATGTAATCGTTTATGCAGAGCTTTTTGTATAACGATTTTTTCATGATCAAGTGTTTTCATTGTGTAGTCAATATCAGACTGTGGAAATACTCGAACGAATATCCGAGTGTATCGCAAATCACTTGTTGTGTCAACCTTTGATATTGTTGCAAAAACACCTGGCTTAAAATCAATGTTTTGCATGATCAATGTTGACATTTCTCGCTTGATCACAGAATTAACTTTTCTCATTCTTTCACTCATATAATATTTTTTATTCAATAAAAATAGTGCTTTCATCTATATACTTTCTACCATATATAGTGTAAATTGCATAATATATATGTATTACCAAAAGGAATTGAGCTATCCAATAATCCTCACACGTAATACATAATTAATTATCATTTCGCATCTTTAAAATCATGTCTTCTCGGTAGGAGTCGAACCTACATCTAATCCTTAGGAGGGATTCGTTCTATCCATTGAACTACGAGAAGTAATTGATATCAAAAATACCAAATTGTCTATATGCCACATGATTACAAACACAATGACAGAAATTTATCTTATCCGCAAAACCATAAAGACAAGATCAACAAATTATCGAAATATGCACAAACCTTGCACTTAAAGACAATTTGACAAATGTGTCATAAATGTAGCACAACACATCACTTTATACAACTCATCATATACTGATTGAGCTACTGTGCGACGTGCTTACATTATACCATATTTTATACTATTTGTCAATACATTAAAATACAGATCCTCCCCCATCCCAACACATTGTTCCACGTGGAACAATGTGAACTATCCAAATACATATCTCAAACCTAACTCACATCAAAATGTTCCACGTGGAACATTTTATTATTTCTTTGATCAGTTACATTTATTTTTATCCAGACATTATGTCATTTTACGTAACATGTCTTTATTTTGATTATCAAATTGTTCCACGTGGAACATTAGCTACATTACCTTATTCTCATTTATAATATTCACATAGATTAAATTGTTCCACGTGGAACATTATTGTGTCTTTTTTACATAACACAGAGTATTTCTTATACATAATTGTTCCACGTGGAACAATTGGGATCAAAGATAAGTGTTTTTGTAATGAAAGAGGTTAATAATGTTCCACGTGGAACATTTCACTCTCTAAAAACACATTCTTTAATCTAGCTTATACAATATTGTTCCACGCCCGCCTGTGTTGCTATACAAAAACATTGCAGACAGTTAGACCCTTATTATATTGAATCCTTGTTTATAGTTATTGATTTTGATCTCTAATTGTTCCACGTGGAACATTTTAGCTTTTTTTTCATCAGTTATGCCTATTTTACCTTAATATTACATCAATTTAATGAATATGTCTTTATATTTGATTATGAAATTGTTCCACGTGGAACATTATTGTGTCTTTTTTACATAACACGGAGTATTTCTTATACATAATTGTTCCACGTGGAACAATTTTTGATATTATAATATATTTTTATACTTGATAAACTATATTACTTGACATTTTACCTATTTTATTGTTTAATCATAATCCTTACATCTACAATTATTAATTAATACTTGCTAAAAAAAATTTAGTCTCTCGTAAAAATACTTTTGTATCTAAGTGAGACATTACTTATTTAATCATGTTACAAAATAACCACTTGTGGTATAATACCTATAAAAACCACCACATGTAGTGTGTATGTATATTGTGTGGATATGTTGGACTTGCGCAATTTATAAAATAGATTTATACTATAAATTAATAAGGGGTAAGAATCAAGAAATTTCTTACTTTTTTCTTTTCTCTCAAGGAATAACACAGTCTTTGCCGAGAAAAATAGCATCCTTACTAATAATTCAAATCCACACACATAAAACAAAAAATATGGCCATACATAAAATTAAAAAAAGAAATGGAACAATTGTTGACTTTGATACTGCAAAAATAGAGTATGCAATAGAAAAAGCGGCTCTAGCATCAAAGCCCACAAAGCCGGTTGATGCTAAAAAGATTGCAGACCACGCTCAAAAACAACTAACAAAGACTTATACGGATGGAATTCCAACGGTTGAGCAAGTACAAGATGTCGTAGAAGCATCATTGGTACATTATGACTATCCCCAGGTTGCAAAAAACTATATACTGTATCGTCAAAAACGTACCGAGGCTCGATCTGATTCAAATGTCATGGTTGACGTTGATAAAACCATTGGTGAATATCTTGACCAACTTGATTGGCGAGTGAATGCTAATTCTAATCAAGGATATTCTTTAGGTGGTATGATCCTCAACACAGCAGGGAAGGTTACTGCAAATTATTGGCTGTCACATATTTATCCAAAAGCGATTGGTGAAGCTCACCGCAATGCTGATCTCCATATTCATGATCTTGATATGTTCAGTGGCTATTGTGCTGGCTGGAGCCTCCGCTCACTCCTAGAAGAAGGTTTTAATGGTGTATCCAATAAGGTTGAGTCAAATGCACCAAAACATCTCTCTAGCGCTGTTGCTCAAATGGTAAATTTCCTCGGAACTCTGCAAAATGAATGGGCTGGAGCACAAGCATTTTCTAGTTTTGATACATATATGGCACCATTTGTAAAAAAGAAAGAATTAGAAATTCGCGATTCTCTCAAAGAACACAATGTGAAGTTTGAAACGAAAAAAGATCTTGACACATATGTTGCAGACACACTTTATAGTTATGTATATCAGAACATCCAATCTTTTGTATTTAATCTCAATATCCCATCCAGATGGGGAACACAAACACCTTTTACAAACATCACACTTGACTGGGTTTGTCCTGATGATCTAAAAGATAAAACCTTAATTCTCGGTGGTAAGCCATTTTCACACACATTTAGTGAATTGCAAAAAGAAATGGACATCGTCAACCAAGCATTTATTGAGGTGATGATGGCAGGGGATTCTAAGGGACGCACATTCACATTTCCAATTCCAACATACAACATCACAAAAGACTTTGATTGGAAAGATCCTAAAGTGTTACCATTATTTGAAATGACTGCAAAATATGGTACACCGTACTTTCAAAATTTTATCAATTCAGATCTAGATCCGAGTGATGTACGCTCCATGTGTTGTCGCTTGCAGTTGGATCTGAAGGAGCTACGCAAAAGAGGCGGGGGACTCTTTGGCTCTGCAGAAATGACCGGATCAATTGGAGTGGTAACATTGAATGTTGCCCGTATTGGTAAAACATGTGCCGGCGACAAAGAAGCGTTCTTTGCCCGTATCGCACATCTCATGGAACTTGCCAAAGCTTCACTGGAGATCAAACGTACAGTTATTACAAAGTGGATGGACCGTGGTTTGTTTCCATATACAAAACGATATCTTGGCAAACTGGATAGTCATTTTTCCACAATTGGCATCAACGGAGTAAACGAGGCAATTCGAAACTTCACCGATGATAAAGAAAATATTACTACTGATTATGGCTTGGAATTCGCAAAAGAACTTATGATGTTTATTCGTGAAAAAATGTCTGAATTTCAGGAGGAAACAGGAAATCTCTACAATCTAGAAGCAACCCCCGGTGAAGGTACAACATATCGATTTGCAAAGGAAGATAAAAAACAATATGAAGACATTATTCAAGCAGGAACAGAGGAAGCACCCTATTACACAAACTCCACTCAAATTCCAGTAGGTTACACAGACGACATCTTTGAAGCACTTGACCTGCAGGATGAATTACAAGGTCTCTACACAGGAGGAACTGTGCTACATGGATATATGAGTGAAAAAGTCAGCTCAGGTGAATCTTGTGCAAATCTTGTTAAAAAGATCTTAACAAATTATAAACTTCCATATATCACAATCACGCCAACATTTTCAATTTGTCCAAAACATGGGTATTTGAAAGGGGAATATGATTTTTGTCCAAAATGTGATGAAGAAATCGGGATAAACGATGAAAGCTGTTGTGACAGTGAATTCCGAGGAAGATATGAAAGTAGCGAAGCAGACAAGTAAAATAAATTAACAATCAAAAACATTTTGTCATTTCGACTGTAGCGTAGCGAAATGGAGAAATCTCTAAACCAAAAACTTTGAGATCTCTCGACTTCACTGCGTTATGCTCGAGATGACAACAAATAAAAATAATTAATTAAGTAAAAACAAACATATGGCATCACAAAAGATCCAAATGAACGATGGGGGACGCACACGTTGCGAGGTGTGGACACGAGTAATGGGGTATTTTCGACCAGTATCATTTTTTAACACTGGTAAAAAATCAGAACACTATTCTCGCAAACATTTTCAAGAATGTGTGTGTGCAAATGAAGATTTTACAAGTAAATTTGGTAACTAAAAGATAGCAAATTTATGTAATTATCCAGTCTTTGTGAAATAAAAAACCTCTTCTCCCTTGTGGGGAGAGGATTGAGGTAAGGAAAAAATATTATTCACAAAGATTAATAAATACATAAAAAAACCTTTAGGGACGGCTATACCACAGACTTGGCAAAGGCTGACACCTATTCTAATACACATTATAATAAGTTTGTCATTTCGACTGAAGTGTTAGCGGAATAGAGAAATATCCAAACTATTATTTTTAATAAGAATAATTCAATGCTAATAAGTGGCGTACAAAAATTTACCATGCTGGATTATCCAGAAAAAGTAGCAACAATCATATTTACTCCTGGATGTAATATGCGATGTCGCTTTTGTCATAACAAAGAATTTGTTCTTCCAGAGGAAATTAAAAAAATTGAACCAAGCTTTATCTCTGAAAAAGCAGTACTTAATTTTCTCAAAAGTCGTCAAAATAAACTTGATGGAGTTGTAATTTCTGGCGGCGAACCCACTGTGCAACCAGATTTAAAGCAATTTATACAAAAAGTGCGTGAAATGGATTTCTTGGTTAAACTAGATACAAATGGAAATTTACCAGATGTATTAAAAGATCTGATTCAAAATGGATTAGTTGATTATGTTGCAATGGACGTCAAAACGACATTGGAAGAATATCCACGTTTAGTTGGTGATTTAGTAAATACCAAAAATATAAAAGAGAGTATTAATTTTCTCAAAAAGAGAAGTGTGCCATATGAATTTCGCACAACAGTTATCGACGACGTGCACACAACTGCCATCATAAAAGAAATGGCAAAATTATTAAAAGATTCAGATAAATTATATCTACAGAAATTCCGTCCAGAAACGACTCTCCACCCAGAATTTGAAAACAAAAAACCACTTCCAGATAAAAAAATGCAAGAATTTATCAAAATTTTTAAAAAGGAAAACATAAAAGAAGTTGATATTAGACAATAACTATAATATAATTCAAACCATATAATGACTAACGCATAATTCATGCTTACAAAATTATTAAAAAATGAATAAAAAAATATATGGGAGAATTTAATCCAAACGCTGATCCAAAAAGTGAGCAACAGAGACAACTAGAGCAAGAGGTAAGACAACGAAAGCCCATTGATCAAATATTTAAAATTTTTGATCAACGAGAGACACCTCTTACAACGAAGTTGCAAGATAATACGTGGATGGCAATTTATAATCAACCTACAAATACAATTAATCTTGGTATAAAACCTATTCCAGAATCTATAAAAAATGATCGTTTTTATCTTTCAGAAAACTTTTCTAATCAGGATATACTTGTACATAGATACCTTCATGAGTTATCACATTCAATTGATTTTAATATAGTAAAATTTAATTTTATTGGCACTAGTTCCGATGTATCAAATGAGCGACAAGAATTAGCAGAACTTTTTAATAAGAAGAACGCTGAAAATCTGTACCTTTCTGTATACGCAGGATGTGGAACATCGCAAATTGATGCAGATATAGAATATGAAGAGTTTGCAGAACTGTTTGCAATACGGTTGTATGATAAAGATTATTATAATCAATATCTTAAAATGTTAAATAATTCACATTCATTCAAAAACAAGTTAAGTTTAGCAACACTAACAGAAGGTGAATTATTAACTCTGGATTCTAATCTAGAAAAAATAGAGCAACATATTTTAAATATAGACCCTAATAATATTGAACCAAAAAAAGAAGTTAAAATAATATTTTAATGCTCAAATTATGCTTACAAAAAAATTAGAAGAGATTGGGTTAAATGAAAAAGAGGCGAAGGTTTACATTGCTGTACTTGAGTTAGGTGAGGGAAGTGCAAGTGAGATTGCCAAGAAATCTGGCGTTAATCGCGCTACGACATACTTTACACTTGAAAACCTCATGAAAATAGGACTAGTGAGTGCATCAAATGAAGAAAAAAAGCAAAAATTTGTCCCAGAAGACCCCTCTCAACTAGAAAACATAATAACAAAACAACAACAAGAGCTGGAATTAAAGAAAAAAGGACTTAAAGATGTAGTAGAAGAATTAAATAGCATAAATAGCGCAAGTATCAAAAAACCAATTGTAAAGTATTATCTTGGAAAAGAGGGTATTATGCGTATGGCAAAATCTAGTTTTGATTTTACAAAAGATGAAACAATGTGGCTTGCTTTTTCAAAAGATAATTTACATAAATTGTTAACAGAAGAAGAAAATAGCAAGCTTGCATTTAAGAGAACAAAAGATAAAACAAAATTACAAGCTTTGTATTGTTCTAAAAAATACAACATAGAAAGCAATGATGATAATATCAGGATTAAGATTGATGAAAAAAAATATCCTTTACCTGGGGATATAGCTGTTTACAAGGATCGTGTTAGATTAACGTCTTACAATGATCAAATTGGTATTATTATAGAAAATAAAGATATTGCGGATACACTAAAATCTGTGTTTAAACTTGCACTAGAAGCTGCAAAAAATAAAAACTCCTGAAGAATACAATTGTATTCTTCAGGAGTAATTGTTGAAACGGCATACAGCGCGTTGTCAACATTTGTAGTTGTTGTGATTAGGTGTGCTTGGAAGCATCATCTCAGTAAGATAATATTTTCAAAGTATCCACACCTCATTTTCTAAAATGATTTTTTGTAAACAAAAACCTTTTCATACACCCATTTGATTGCCTCTTTGTTTGTAGAACGGTAATAAAAATCGTCATTATAACTGCTAGACACCCTGACTATACAAGCTCAGGGCATTTCACGGTCTAACGCAGACCTCAATTAACCACCCATGGCGATATCCTCCTGTAAAGGTTTGCCAGAAAACGATTTGTCATGAATATTACAAAGTAATAACATGTTTATCAACGTTTTAATCATCGAATAACACCTCTCTATAAATCATGACGTTTTTGCCATCTGTGCAACACCTCAACATTGTGGTATCGCCGATTTGTCTTAAAGAACTATATTTTGCCGACTGTAGCAGAAATAATAGTCCCTGCCCTCACCAACATACTACTATAGCACATCGTAACATATGTGTCAATAGCTGTAAACAGGAAGTGTGTAGTTCAAGGTCTTTTCCTAAGATTTTATATAAAAAACAGCTCAGATAAAGGGTTTTTGTGATATATTTGTACTATTATATATTGAAGAGTCCGTCAGTTACTACAAACAACACCTCACAAAACATAACAACTAGATCGCTACACTTAGCAATCTAGTTGCTATGTTTTTATTATTTCATTAAATATGTAGTGACAGACCTATGTGTCTGTCTTTCGTATAAATCTCTAGCGCGAACACATAGGTTCGCCACTACATAAATATTTGAATATTTTGTAGTGACAGAACACTGTTCTGTCACTACTTTTATACAAAATATGTAATATTGTATTGTATTTACATGTATGTAGAGACGCATTGCAATGCGTCTCTACTATATTTGTTCACTAATTTTATCATTATGCAATACCCTAAAACCCTTTGTTTTACAGTATTTTATGCTATTTTATGCTATTTTTGTCAGAGAGACTTGACAAGATTCGTTTCACATGCTATACTGTGTTGTTACAGTGAAGAAGTCACAAAGCGACATCGACATCGTAATTAACAAAAGATAGTTATTTTATTTAGGACTTATAACTGAACTATTCGTAAAAATATACATGCATATATTAAAGCGGTAGAATGGTTGAAATATACACTCAATATCAATAGTGACATACTGGCTTTAAATAAATATATAATTGGCCATGTGATCCAATACGATATACACGCTGTATATTTCACAATAAATAGAATAATTACACTTATATTACTTTTCTTATGCTTCTATTGTATAATTTTGAACATTTGTTCTCAATCAATACCAAGAAGGCAACTTCAGAAAATGATAATATATTGAACAATTTTCCTCATTTTCTTTAACAATTGAATATTTCCCTCATTTTTTCTTAATTTTATGTCATCCCTGCGAATGCAGGGATCTTACGCAAACTATAAGATTCCAGATCAAGTCCGGAATGACAAATTTTTAGGAAGAAGTAAGGGGAATATTATTTTATTAAAACTATGCTAAGGAGATTACTATGCTAAAAATTAGAACATTGTACAAACCCAGTGTATTACCCGCCTCCAAAGTGGGCGCGCTGGTAGCAGTAGTGATAGTAGAGAAATGTCCTTTTTGTAATAAGGACATTGATCTTGAGAAAGGTGGTCATAGGTGCTGTAATATACCGAAAGACCTACCTCCTCAGATTGAGTGTCAAGTTGATTCAGATGGTGGTGTAGTAGTAATTGCATCATCCGAAGAGTTGGCAAAACACTTTCTCACCCAGATCCGACATTTAGGCGTGTCGGTGAGGATCTTAATAATCCCTGCCTAAAAAGCGTCGCCCGGAAAGCCGACATTAAAGCGAGATATACACATATCAAATTCGCGTGCTTTCCTCCCAACTATATTTTATAAATTAGTTTTGTAAAATATAGTTGGGATGAAACATATTATTTTATCCCATCTCTCTAACAACTTCGCAAAGGTTGATATAAATTATGAACAATTCATAATTTAAGGACATTAAATTTTTTGCGAAGTTTTTTTATGTCTAAATATGCTCAAATTAAACCTTTGTGAAGTGTTAGAGGGAGGTGGTAGCCAAGTAACACACTACTTGTAGAGTTAATTCTCTACATATTACCCCTGAGAGCATGTGCTTTCAAAGATGTGGCCACATCAAAACTGATTGATTTAAAGCCTAAAGTTCTTTTTGAACAGCAAGTCAATCGGATGTGTTACAAATTAAGGGCACGTTAGGTTTTGGTTATACCTAAGTCCTTTAAGCTGAGATTCCTTTGAAAAAGCCTTTCAAATTAGGAGGAAAGGAAGAATCTAGCAGGTCACAGATATTCCAAGTACCTCACATACTCTTATAGCCATCCCATAAGAGGTGGTAGTGTGAGTGGGAGACATGACTTCCATTAAAATATCTATTAGCTTCGGGTTGCCCGAAGTGAACTCAGTCTAACCAACTGAGGCGATAATTCATGTACTTTGGAGACATCTTTTAACATAAAGACGTCTCCTCTCTCTAAGATCTCATAAATTCAGGTTTTGTGAGATGCTAGAGGGAAAAATAAACAAGGAGGTGTTTATTATGGATATAAATCCTACTCTTATTGAATTAGCTTTACACATTCTCAAGGGTGAATTATTAAAAATTTACCCAACCTATCAAAAAAATGCATCATTTCCTCAATATCTTCAAGATGAAGATAGAAATGAAAAGATGCAGAAGTTACTTAAGGTAATTTCTTTGATAGAAGAATTGTAATCTATTTCATCCTCCACATCCATGAGGTTATAAACTGGTGGTTGAGCAATCAATCCGTAATATTTTGGGGCAGCACCAAAGCGCTTGGTAAGCGGTCATTTACCTGAATTTGGAGACATCTTTTAACATAAAGACGTCTCCTCTCTCTAAGATCTCATAAATATTTTGTGAGATGCTAGAGGGAATATTAACCCTTTAATTAAATGTCTGATTCCGGACATGTGCTATGGTGGCACAAAATCCTGTTCGGACGCAAACAGGAAGGAATATGGGTGAGCCAAGGTTGATTACCGAGGTGATAATATACATCCATAGCGGAAGCTAAAAGGTGCAGTGATTAGAAACATTCTTGTGATGAGGATGCCTGCACTAAATCAAGTAATGGGCCTCACATGCCTGAATAACCACCCATCTAACCAATGGGAATGTGACGGGGATAGTTAAACCTCGTTAGCCAAAGGATAACCTCTTAGCGGAGCAAACTCATCTCATCATTGAGACCTGCGGCAGACTAATTTTTCTAAGGAGACATCTTTTAACATAAAGACGTCTCCTCTCTCTAAGATCTCATAAATTCAGTCTTTGTGAGATGCTAGAGGGATAATAAAAATCCCACTTACCATCAAAACTCGTTTATAGCGAGCCTGCCTGGACCTCAGGCTGACTGTGGTGGTCAAAATCCTATAAAAGTAGGAAGGGGTATGGGAGGAGTAGTGTACTTCCTGGGTTGAATAAACCTAAAGCAACGGGATAAACCAGATTATTGGTCCTTGAGTTTGTAGAGAAATAGGGTGGCTGTTGTGGCTGTCGGGATGGCGCAGTTTGAATCTGTGTCAAGGGAGTTAACCACTTCTAAATCCTCAAAAGAGAGGAAACAAACAACTGGGGATAAAGTGCACCCCTATAGCGAGGACAAAACCGAACACTTCGGGTACCTCAAAATGCACATAATTTTGGAGACATCTTTTAACATAAAGACGTCTCCTCTCTCTAAGATCTCATAAATTCAGTCTTTGTGAGATGCTAGAGGGAAACTGTGTGTGGGGAAGAGGATTCTACGGCATGATCTCGTGCCGTTAAAAAAATCCTTTAGTAAAGTCTAATACGCTTGAAAAAGGAAGAGATGTGGTTTAGTGCACACCAATGCTGTGCTACGCCATGCGGACTGCAGCAGCAAAGCCCATGAAAACCAATACCTCTTTTGGACCATGGGATACACACAGTTAAGCCCTCGCTTTTTACAAAATATTTTGTAAAAAATTTAAAAAAACTTCGCTTTTCTCTAAAATGTTTTTTTCATGTCATTCTCAACTTGATTGGGAATCTAAAAGAAATATTTTAGAGGGAAATAATTTTCTCAATAATCCAAAATGCCAAAGGGGTATTAATATGTATGTTCCTGACACAGAGGCCAAAAAGAAGTTTATTGTAATTGTCGACCACATAGGCTTTGAGGGGATGTGGGATGGTTGCGACAGAGGAATTGAGACGTCTGAAGGTCAATATGACGGGTTTATCCCTGATTGGCATGAAGACGAACTTAATTTTGATGAAAACCTTAACTGAGGAGAAAAATCCTCCGTCCGGCTATCAAGTTTAACGGACGTATACTGTGGAGAAAGCCCACGTAAAAAAAGCTGATGAAAGATTTGTTCTTTTTAAGAAAAACTTCGCTTTTCAAATTTCATAAGAAATATATTTATAAATTATTTGTAATTATATTTCTCATGAAATAAGTCATGAGTTTCAATGGTCTCCACACACCTTATGCGTGTGGACGGTGCAGATATAGTGAAGAATTTCTATAAGCGATTGGAGTATAAACCAATCATTATAAGTTTAACCACTTATAATTCAGGGTGATGCCTGTGTGAAATGAAATTTCGTAAGCTATGTTTGGGGACACGTTAGTATCCCAGAGGAACAACACTATGAAAGTAGCTGTTAATCCATTCTGCAAGAGGCAAACCGCCTCCTCAAAATACTCTCATTTCGATGGGAGTTGGGACGATCTCGCGAGACTCGTCCAGGATCATTTCGCTGATTCTGAGGAAGGTGTAGTTGCTGTTGATGTTCCCACTGCTGGATTTTTCAGTGGTGTGACCAAATTGAGTGAGGGGTGCGAGCTCCAAGCTGAATTTGCTGCGCGACGAAAAGGGGAGAATCCCTACGTGCAGGTCACAGCAATCGGTGGTAAGAAAGTACCAGCTTCGTCTGTTCAGGTCATTATCTATAGTCACGTAACACTGGCTGATGATGCATCTGGCGACGCTGACTGGGAAATCGTATCCATCAACGCCTCGGCGACCGCTAAGGATGGTGAGGCCGAGCCTCCCACACCTGTTGCTATGGCCAGGAATTTTCTGGAAATAGCAGGTGGAACCAAAAGAGAGTACACTGCGGAGCAATTCGCGGAAGCTATCATCTTTTGGTCGCAGCATACAATGATCGGTTAATTCCGTTCTTGTGCTGCTAGCCCTAATTTCTTATCGAAAGTTTACCTATCATGACAACACGCTACGGTGTGAATAGGTGAATGACTCATAAGTGTAACAACTTACTTGTTAGATAAGAATAGTGGACAAATCCCTAGAGACTTTGCAGAGTCTCGTACAGCCACGATAAAAAAGGGAGACTGAACATGACTTGAAACCATGTTCTCACTCATGACAGCGCCAGTAGCGCAAGTGTCAAAATCATCTCAGAATAACATTCTACTACGAGATGGTGTCATGAGGACAGTCCGGCATACACAGACCATCAAATCTATGTGTATGGATATTCTCCGTAAATGAATATCACGGCTTCGGCCACAACGAGAAAAACTTCGCTTTTCTCTAAAATGTTTTTTTCATGTCATTCTCAACTTGATTGGGAATCTAAAAGAAATATTTTAGAGGAAAAGTTATTAAACATTAAATCAGGAGGTGTCTTATCAAAACTTCACACACAATAATCGAAGTTGAAAACTCTCTCAAAAACATACTTGGTATGTATAGAGACGAGGTTTTATTTCCGGGATCACTTGAATTCAACAAGTATGAATTCGATGATATTTGTCGGAAATTCATGATCGAATTTATGGATATTGCAGATGATTTTTTGGATGGTGTCTTACCATTTAAATATCATGAGCGTTATCACAGACTCAATGTGTCTTTCTGTCGTCATTTTGGAATTATGTCTAACTGGGGAAACCTAAACAGATGTAGGACTAAATTGATAGCAGACACAGACAATCGCCACTGGTGGTTGCATGAGTCACCCAATCAAAAGTCAACTCTTTCTGATGAAGAAGTTTTATCAGGAAAGTTTGAAATATCACAATAACCAAATCAGGAGGTGCACCATGGACAAATATATTGTTGAGCACAAGAAAGAGATTTATTCGGTATATATTGGAGGAAGTGATTTGGACTATAGTGTCCAACCTCCCATGATCCTCGACATTAGTATTGTCGAGGTCATCAACGCAGAAACGCAGGTAGTAGTAGAACCTGATGATGTGTTGATGCAAGCTCTCAAGGTGCTTGTTATGGAGGAATTAAACAAAATCCTTGAATGAGAAGAAAAATTCTCCGTCCGGTTTTCAAGTTTAACGGACGTATACTGTGGAGTAAGCCCACGTTAAAAAAGCTGATGAAAAATTTGTTCTTTTTTAGAAAAACTTCGCTTTTCTCTAAAATTTTTTTTACAAATGTCATCCTCAGCTTGATTAAGGATCTAAAAGAAATATTTTAGAGGAAAATAATTTTCTCGTAAAACTCAAAAAAGAGGTGAATCATGAAAAATTTTTTGTTTTATTGTGGTATGTGTGCTGGTATGTGTTGTGGAGCCATTATTGGTGTAATTATTGCACCACCACTCACACTTAGTGTGTTGTGGATTGGTAGATGGCTTGATATTCACGTTGGACATGTAATTATTCAACATTTCATAGGAGGATAAAATGAAGAAAAAGAAAAAAGTGGAGCGCATTAAACCGCGACTCCACTCAGATACCGTTGACGCTCTGCGCCACAAAGGCGGATCTCACGGTAGTCGCAAAGGAAACCGCAGCTATAATCGCAAAAAAGCAAAGATTCAATGGAAAAAGCAGTTAGAATAATTCTAACTGCTTTTAAAATACAAAATTATTTAGTTTCTTTTTTATTTTGCATTTCTTCGCATTTTTTCTGCTTTCATTAAATTAATATCTGGTTGAATTTCAGTATATGCTGTACGCAACTCACCCCTTAGTTTTCCTAATTTATCTGCAATTTCATCTTGCTGTCGCAATGCATCAAAATTAATAGTTTTTTTAATAGGGATCCCTTCTTCATCATAAAAATCAACTCTCTCCAAATATTGTTTCATCATTTCAACAGTATTTTTCATGTCTTCCAACGTTCTTGTAAATTTCTCTCTTTCATATGTATCCATATTTTCTACATTTTCTTCCATTTTCCACTCTTGAACCATTTCGATAGCAGCCGCATCCCTTTGTCGCAACGTAACATCTAATCGCATATTACCTTTTTCATCTGCTATATATTCTGCGCCATCTTTAATTAATTCTGCATCTGACTCTGTGCGTGATTTTTGTATTTCTGCCATTTCTTCTGGCGTTTTCATTGTCGGTTCCATAAATTTTTTTTATTAGTAATTATTTATATTTTTATTATACCAACTACTGTCTTTTTTGCAATATAAATATTTATTTGTAATTTGTGCTATTATATAAAAGTAATATTAAATATGTTTGTTACGTAGCTTGTTACGTAACATGCTACGTAACAAGAAAAAATATGAAAAATAAGATAACAATTATTGGCGCAGGAATGGTGGGATCTACTATCGCACACTCTCTTGTAATGAAGGAAATTGCGGAGGAAATTGCATTGATTGATGTCAATGAAGAGCTTGTAGAATCTCAAGTAATGGATTTACAGCACGTAATACCATTTGTTGGACAAACAGATGTTCATGTTGGAACATATGATGACTGCATTGATAGCGCTGTTGCTGTTGTGACGTGTGGTGCAGCACAAAAACCTGGCGAGACACGTCTTGAACTTGTCCAAAAAAATGCAAAAATTCTCAAAATGGTTGTGCCACAGATTTTTGAAAAAAATCCTGATATTACATTGGTTGTGGTCACAAATCCTGTAGATATTTTAACACATCTCGCTATTTCACTTTTTCCTGATAAAAGAGATCGTATTTTGGGCACCGGCACACTTCTTGATAGCGCTCGCTTTCGCCATCTTATTGGACAAAAAATGGACATCAATCCAAAGAGTATTCATGCATATATTCTCGGAGAGCACGGTGACAGTGAATTTCCTGTGTGGAGCACAGCAACTATCGGTAACATGAGGCTTGGTACATGCACGCGTCTGAGTGATGCTGATAAAGATGCAATTTTTGAAGATTCTAAAAATGCAGCCTACACTATTATCAAAGGAAAACAATCAACGTATTATGCAATTGGTGCCGGAACTGCCTACTTACTACACGTAATCCTCCATAACCGAAAAACAGTTTTACCCGTTTCTCACCTCATGACTGGTGAATATGACATTAATGATATTTGCCTCAGCATGCCAGCTGTTGTTGGTAAACGAGGAGTTGTAGGAAAAATGTGTATTGACCTATCACAAAAAGAGCAAGAAGGTCTCAAAAGATCTGCCAGCATCCTCAAAGAAGTTTATGACCAAATTGATCTTAATGAATAATGTTTAAATAGACTTCTTAAAAAACTTATTCATGTGTCATTTCGACTGTAGCGGAGCGAAATG
>JAOZUJ010000173.1 GCA_029938745.1 Candidatus Moraniibacteriota bacterium | reverse complement strand
TTTAGGTCTCCATCTCCTGATGATGATGCTCCCTCAATTGAAAAAACAGGTAGGTTATCCGCAATAACTGTACCATTACCTAATTGTCCATATGTATTGTCTCCCCAACAGTATATATTATTAGAAAAAGTTAATGCACATGAAAAACTAGAACCCGCACTAACCATCTCAACATTAATCAAATATGTTCCATCGGTATCTGCGCCTGTAGCCTCACCATCATTTACGCGAACTGGTGTATTTGAATATGGCACCAAATCCGAACCAATTAAAGTATAAAATGCGTGATCATCACCCCAGCAATATATATTTCCAGCATCTGTAACTGTACAAGTATGCCGCCATACAGAAGAAATATTATCTACATTTGTAAGATATGTTCCATCAGTATCTGCAGGTATAGCTGCAGCCTCCCCATCATGCACTAAAGTTGGAAGTGTAGTATTTACATTTGAACCAGCTCCTAAATTATAATATGTACCTTGACCCCAACAATATGTACTACCCGTACTTTTAACTGCACACGTATTTGAAAAAGCTGAACTAATTTTTACAACATCTGTGAGGAGTCCACTCCCACCAGCAACTTCGTCATGTACGCGAACTGGAGTATATCTACTCGTAGTCGTTTCATCTCCGAGAATACCATAAATATTTCCCCCCCAACAATACGCATTACCTGCATTTGTAACTGCACATGAATGATACGTAGTTACACTAATTTCTGTGATATTTGTAAGATATCCTCCACTTGTATCTGTAGGCACAGACACAGCCTCACCATCTTGCACTCGAACTGGAGATGTTCTGTCTGTAGTTGAATTATTACCAAGCTCTCCAGAACCATTATCGCCCCAGCAATACGCATTACCTGCATTTGTAACTACACAAGAATGATCAACACCGCTAGAAATATCAGCTATATTTGTAAGATATATTCCATCTTGATCTACTCCTGTAGCCTCACCATCATGCACGCGAACCGGAGTTAACCTATTTGGCGTAGTTGAATCATTTCCAAGTAAGCCTCCGTTTGCTCTACCCCAACAATACGCGTTACCTGCATTTGTAATTGCACAGGTATACAAAGTACCCATAGAAACCTTGACCACATTTGTAAGATATCCTCCATCAGCATCTACTCCTGTAGCCTCACCGTCATGTACTTGAACTGGTGCTGTTTTTTGTACTATAGAATCATCGCCAAGTTGTCCATTTATATTATATCCCCAACAGTATACACCACCAGTCGCCGTAACAGCACACGCATGATTTGATCCCTCACCAACACTAACACTGATTATATCTTCATCAATCTGCATTGTTGCTGCATGCGTTGATTGTGCCGCTCCAAAAAAAACAAAAAGCCCAAACACCAAAAAAATGCCTCGACTTACTTTATTGCGTAAGAAAAAATTCTTT
>JAOZUJ010000070.1 GCA_029938745.1 Candidatus Moraniibacteriota bacterium | reverse complement strand
CGTGTTACACGTGTGGTAAAAGGTGGACGTCGTTTTCGTTTTCGTGCAACGATGGTAATTGGTAATCGCAAAGGTAAAGTTGGCGTAGGTGTATCAAAAGGCACAGATGTATCACAAGCAATTCAAAAAGCAGTTGCTAATGCACAAAAAAACATGATTACAGTGAATCTTGATGGAAATACAATTGCGCATGATATAAAACAAAAGCTTGGCAGTGCACGAATCTTACTTCGTCCAGCAGCAGAGGGTCGTGGTATTATTGCAGGTGGCGCAGTGCGAACTGTTGTTGAACTTGCAGGTGTGCGTGATGTTGTTGCAAAGTCGTACGGGACATCAAATAAGCTAAATGTTGCTCGTTGTACGATTGAAGCTTTGACACATTTACGAGTAGCTAAGCAATCTGAAAATGCAGAAGAATCAAAAAAAGATGCAAAGAAAGACACAAAGAAGGAAAAAGCTGTTGACGCAAAAAAGGATGATTTGACAAAAATTGAAGGCATTGGTCCAAAAATCGCAGATTTACTTGTGCAGAATAAAATTACAACATTTGAAGTTTTGGCGGATACAAAGAAAGACACACTTACAAAATTGCTTGAGGATAATAGACTTGCGAGTCATGATCCGTTCACATGGACTAAGCAAGCTGCTTTTGCACGTGATGGAAAATGGGAAAAGTTAGAAAAATGGCAAGAAGAACTCAAGGGCGGAAAGTAAATTAAAGTATAATATAATTGTATGCAAATTCACGAATTATCTATAACAACAACAAAGAAAAAACGTATTGGTCGCGGTGGCAAACGTGGTACGTATAGTGGTAAAGGCATGAAAGGTCAAAAATCACGAAGTGGCGGAAATGTAAATCCTCTTTTTGAGGGTGGGCGAACATCACTTGTACAAAAGATGAAAAAAAATCGTGGATTCAAATCACCGCATGCAAAAAAAGTCACAGTTTCATTAACGAAACTTGATGCATTATATGCTGATGGTGATACAGTAACAATTGAAACATGTATTGATAAAAAAATTCTTCGTGCAAAAACAATGAGAAGTGGTGTGAGAATTGTTGCAAATGGTGATATCACAAAGAAATTGACAATTGATGATAAGGTTGGCGTCACAAAAACTGCACAAGAAAAAATCGAAAAAGCTGGTGGAACAGTTAATGTTGCAAAAAAGAAAGTGAAGAGAGCAAAAAAAGAAGCAAAAAAGAAGAAAAAATAAGTTATACATCTTGAAATGAAAAAACGACTGCCCTGGTCGTTTTTTTTGTGCTATAATAAAAACAATAAATAAAAATATAAAAAATATGAAAATAAAATTCCTATCTTTTGTGATAATGTTGGGCTGTTCAATGACAATAACAGCTTTTGCACAAGATGATAAAGTAGAATTTACACAGGAATATATAGATTATATCAACAACTTGCCATCAACAGAGATGATAGAATTAACTTTGAATAAGGAGGATTATCAATTAGGCGAAGTCATAAAAGGAACTTTTAAGATTAGAAATGAGCGAAATTATAGTATTCCCGTTCTAAACAATACTGTTACATTAACTAAAACAGATGGTGATTACCATAATGCAATATCAGCTTTTGATGTTTATGAAGTAGATAACATTTCTTTGGGCTCATTGGAAACCAAAGAAGTTAATTTTTTATATACACTGCCCAAACATATTTCAGGTGAAAATTTTGGTTTAAGAGTTGCAATATTAAATGAAACAGGAACAATGCTTTCTTGGGGTGATGTTAATGTTAATATTATTGGAGTAGGCTCTGAAGAATACGTTGTAGAAAATGCGTATATGCAGGCAGAAGATAAAAAGCTTTCATTGCAAGAGGGTCCAATAGTTAAAAATGATCGGCCTGCGTATGTACATGTTGATGTAATCAATCCATATTCCAATGATAAAGATGTTTTGTTAGTATCTTCTATTTATGAGAAAAATGTTGGAGGAGAGGTAATAAAGAAATATGAAAATAAATTTACTTTAAAGCCAGGATTAAACAAAGATCTTTCTTTTATGATTCAATCTGATGGTGATGCACCAGGTATTTATAATGGTATTTTGACGGTTGAAGATGCAGAAGACACACCAACATCACAGTTAACTACATTTCATTATATCGTAGATGGTTCAATGGTTAATATGCATAGTGTTGAATATGAGGGTGTTGATATAAATAATTTTATTCTCAAGAAGGATGCTGACTTGTCTGTAATCCTGAATTATTCTGGTGAAACTGTTGATATTATTGATAATACAAATTCACAAGATATGTATTTGGATACAAAAATAAATTTAACAGATGAAACTGGTGTAAAAATTGCTAATTGGAACAATCAAATTAATTATAATAAAGGTTTTTCAGAAACAATTGCTCTCACATCAGCAATTGATGCAAGTACCATGAATGTTAACATTGAAGTGATAGACGCAGATGGTAATGTTATTGAAAGTTATAAAGACAGCATTGTCAATGACAGTCAAAACATAAATGAAGGTAAGCAAATAACATCAACAAAAAATAAAATCTCCTGGCTAGTGATTGTATTTATCATTATGGCACCATTTATAGCTATGGCAATATGGTTTATAAGAAAAGGTAGTTTTTTGGTTTTATTATTAATTCTCTTGCCAGCTTTTAGTATTTTGAGCGTAAGTGATGCGGAAGCGAGGAACGCAACTCTTCTCAGTGGTTATGGTCAATTTGGACTTACACCAACACTTACAATTAATACACCTTTGAGTAAGATGTGTGTTGGCGATGAATTTGATATTACGGGTAGCCATAAGCGGTGGAGTTGTAGTAATGCAGATTTGAAGTCAAATGTGACAGCAGTTGGATATGGAGGTTGGAGTAGTGGTTGGCACAATTATGGAAATCAATGGGTAACTTCAAGTTTTACCATAAGTAATGGAAAATTTAATGTGCCTTCTGAGCCCGGTATATATACAATTACATTTAAAGCGCAGGATTGGCAACGTAGTTGGGATCCAGGTGATGCTGGTGTGACACATTGGAGTATAAGTTATGAAGCTGAAGATTGTCCACCAAGGTGTATGAGTACTGTGCCAGCAGAAGGAATTATATGTTCTGGAAGTGAGGATAATCTTACTGAAAATTTTGAGTGGAGACGTGCTACAGATGACGAATGTTCAAACGATAATAAATGTGAATATTATTTTCCTGCTGGCGAATGTGCGCCGTATGATAATATTGACATTAGTGCTGGAAAACCAGATCAATCACAGTTGTGTACTACAGGCACTCCAACCGTAGCTACTGAAACGTACACATTGCGAGGTGAAATTTTATCTCAGATGTCTCATCCTCCTACGGCTACAGAAAAGCAAGCTTTGCAGGATACATATCCACCACCACCACATCTTATTGAGGGTTGGTGGGTGTGGAGTTGTACAGATGTTAGTAGTGCCGAATGTCGCATGCCCAATGAGGCTCCTGGTGTTTGTAATAGTGAATTCAATGGTGCTGTGCTAGATGCAGAGCCAGGAGAGTCAGATTTGTGTGCCTCAGGTACACCAACTAATTTTCAAGAAGTAACTGATATGGGTCCTTGGACTTGGGATTGTTTGAAAATAGGAGAAAATCCATCTCATAATGACGAAGTTTGTAGCGCAAAATGTTTTGATTTTACAGCACAGGTTAATCCAAATCCTTTCCCGTGGCCAACAAATGGAGATCCTGCAACAGTTGATGTAAGCGTAAATGCATCAGGAATGTGTGCAGCTGAGTTTACGTGTGAAACACCAGATGGAGAAGGGTCATTTAGTGCTACAACAGGTAGCACACAAATAACGAATATAACACAAGGACAGGATTCGATAGAAATCCCAGTTGAATGTACAAGAAGCTTAAATAATTCATGTACAAGTCCGCCATGTAATCATGATTCATGCGTAAGTCCGCCATGTGATAATAAAGACACCGTGTACATAAATGGATATTGCACAGAAAAATCATGTAATGCACAAGAGACATGTCAGGCAATGCCAAAATCAGGTGCAAAAACTGCAAAAGATTGTTCATCGACATGTAACTCAAACGCAGATTGTACTAGTGGAAGAATGATCGAGACAAAACCATAAGAAACGTTGAAAGCGTTTTAGATGTTCAAATCGTTTAAGGCGAATATTGTAGGGACAGGTTTTGAAACCTGTCCTTTTTTGTATTGAATACTTGGAATAAGTGTGAATTTGTGTTATTATGCAATTTACTGATTTTTATATAATATTTTTATGATCGAACCGAAAAATACAGAGGTGATGGCACCTGTTGGGAGTTTTGAGTCACTAGCAGCAGCAATTAATGCTAGAGCTGATAGTGTGTATTTTGGCGTGACACAGCTCAATATGCGGGCCAAGGCTGCACATAATATGACAATTGAAGACTTGGGTGAAATTGCAAAAATTGCACATGAGAGTGATGTAAAGACATATCTTGTTGTAAATACGCTTCTTTATGATCATGATATTGTTGTAATGAAAAAAATTATTGACAGTGCAAAAGAAAATGATATTGATGCAATTATTGCATTTGATTTTGCATGTGTGAATTATTGCAATGAGATCAAAATGCCAGTGCACATGTCTGTACAGTTTTCTATTTCAAATTATGAAACTGTGGAATTTTTTGCACAGTTTACAAATCGTGTTGTACTTGCACGGGAACTCAATTTAGAACAAATTAAAAATATTTATGAGCAAATAAATAAAAATAATTTACAAGGAAACGAAGGGCGACAGATGGAAATTGAAGCATTTGCGCATGGCGCACTTTGTGTGGCACAGTCTGGTCGTTGTTGGATGAGTTTATATACGGATAATTCTAGTGCAAATCGTGGTGCGTGTCGGCAAAATTGTCGTGCAAAGTATAAAGTAACTGATGTGGAAACTGGCCAAGAACTTGTAGTAGATAATCAATACATCATGAGTGCAGCTGATATTTGTACAATTGATATTTTGGATGAGGTGTTGCGTTCAGGTGTGCAAGTGTTAAAAATTGAGGGAAGAGGGAGGTCGCCAGT
>JAOZUJ010000172.1 GCA_029938745.1 Candidatus Moraniibacteriota bacterium | reverse complement strand
TATGATGATGCTGATGTATTACATACGCAGGCAGTACGTGCACAAGCAGCAGTCTATTATGATGAAGACATGTTTGATCCAGAGTCATCACCGTTTAATGCAGGACTGATAGATTCTGCTGGCTATGATAGTGATTCTTATACAGCAAAAATGGGTGGTGATGGTGGTATAGTGAGATTGGAAGATGATGAATATACAGACTATTGTTATGTATATGATGTTGAAACAGGTTCTCAATATGAAATTGCAAAAGGTGGATCAAGTACAAGTGGGTGTGATGAAGAAAATGGATTTGTGCCACGATGTATGATTGAAGATAGTACAATACAGTGTCCTATTATTGTTGGACCAGTTGAGTCAGAGACGGAAAGTGAGACGGTAGGGGAGACAACAACATCTATCACAACTATTAGTGGGAGTGGTGGTTACCGTTTTTCTAATTTAAAACAATGTCTTGATGCAGGTATTGTGCCAGAGTGTGATGAAACAACTAAAAAATTGGATTGTTCTACACGCGGTGATGAAGATATTTTTGACGAGGATAAATATTATGCATGTGGTGATACGGAGTGTGATACAAAGGTTGGAGGTTGTTGTGAATATGATGATATTGATGATTGTGATGATGAAAAAGATGATGATGACACGTGTCGTGCTGGTACATATATACAAACAACAAATTATGATTATGAAGGAGATATTAATATTCCAACACCATTCTGTGTAAAAAAAGATAGTGAAACAGGACAATTGTGGACAGATCCAAATACAATTGGTTGCCCAAAAGGAGCTGGTATGAGCTGTGAAATATCAATTAATGGAGCAGATAAAGTTTCAGGAAATACCGCAGATGATGGAAGACCAGTCTTTAGGTTTCCACATAAAGGAGACCACTATTGTGGTGGTCCTGGTGGCATATGTGAGGTGGAAATTTCTGGTTGTGGTTCAACAATAACGCATACATTTGAAAATCCAGGCATTCCACCAAATGGAGAAACTGCAGATCCAGGTAAGGAGGGTAGATATCCGCCACACGGAAGTACGGAAGTCATGTGTTTTTTGTGGAAATCAGTATCAGAGGGTGATGGAAATCTCGCAATTGTGCTTTGTGAAGAAATGGGTGCTATTGTGGGTAGTAGCTGTATAAGCAATGAGGATGACGTAGTAGAGCCATCCCAATGTGGCATCGGAGAATCAGAAGGAAACTCCTGTGATGAAAAATATCATGCATTTCCAGAAGAATTAGGTCAAGGTGATTTTGATGCTTCACTAGAAGAAAAATATGGCACAAACCCAATTGATGAAAGAACAACACCGCTTGCTTTGAATGATGCGGCACTTGCGGTTGGTTTGGGTATGAAAGATTTTACATGGGAATATCAAACAGGAGATGAAATTACAGTTGTGGTAGAAGGGATGGGTGCAGAAGC
>JAOZUJ010000069.1 GCA_029938745.1 Candidatus Moraniibacteriota bacterium | reverse complement strand
TTTGTAATTTCAAATGCAAGTTCTATCTTTGCATCACGAGGATTTTCTTGTTTTGACATTTCTTCAATTTTTTCTAGACTCAATCTCGTACATCCCACTGCCAATGGACGTATCATTCCATCAGACTGTGCCATAACCGCTCCAAATAAATTGTTAGCAGATAAATCAAGAAATATACCAGTATTATTAGATTTGGACATGAGTTGCCCCGTGATTTCATCAGCAATTAGATGGTTTGCAATCACAAATTTTTCTTTTCCTTTTAGTTTTTGCATGAGAGTTCGTCCTGCAAGTGCATTGAAGATCTGATCTGTCCCACACATCTCAACATCCACATCCATCGCAACGCTGTCATATCCCTGCATAAGCGGATACAAAAACTCATGAAGATAAATTGGTGTTCCTTTTTTCATTCTATTTTCAAACATATCTCGCTCAAGCATTTGCTGTACTGTAAAATTTCCTGCCAATTCTAATACTTCTGCAAAATTTAATTTTCCCAACCATTCAGAATTATATTTCACTAAAAATGGATTTTCTTCATCTTCAAAATTCGCAATATTTTTTACTTGATCTATCCAACCTTTGAAATTTTCTTGTACATCTGCAGGTGTTTGTTTGATACGCGCTGCTGATTTATCACCTGGATCCCCGATCATGCCGGTAAAATCACCAATAAGAAATATGACTTCATGTCCAAGTTTACGAAAATCTTCCAAAACCATTAAATTTTGAGCATGTCCCAAGTGCAATGCCTTTGCTGTAGGATCAAAGCCCATATAAAATCGTAATTTATCTCCACTAAGGAGTCTATCCCGAAATTTTTCTTTGGTAGGCAAAAAATCCTTCAAAATACCTCTGTCTAACACCTCATCAACTTGTTTTTCTCGTTTTTTATCTGTCATAAAATATTACTAAATATATAAATAGTTTTTGTAGTGACAGACCTACGTGTCTGTCTATAACGTTATTTAGATACAACAATGCCTCTAATTACACCTGTAACGCTAATAATTACAATAATACCAGCCAATACTACATTTTGCAAATACATAAAATCCATTAAATAAAATGTTTTACAAGGACTTGACAAAATACAAACAGTATGCTAACATACATCATTAACGTGATAAACCTGCCCACAGCGCTACAACGTTGCAGGCGTGGCACGTTACAATTACATTAACAACCTCAAAAAGCTTTATATTGGTAGACATACTAAATTCAGATAATAATTAACAAAATAAAACATAATAGTAATTAGTATCTGAATTTAGTCTGTTTATTTCAAAAACCATGAAGAGAAAAGGAGATAACCATGAAAAGAGCCAAACCACGTTGGCCGAGCATAGTCTTTGTCAATTTAGCTCCCTTTGTGCGTGGGAGCTGGCGTATCAACGCCCAGGAGTTTTCTAGGACTCCGATTAATGACGCACTTTGTTCGTTACAACCATGACTTCCGACCGGCATTGCCATAACGCCATACCCCCAAGTTGGCTACACACAAAACGGCATTACTTGGCACAGCCCCGCAGGCCTGCGCGGATCATATTCCGTGCCCAGCCACTGGAGGTTGCCAAGAATGCCACAGCAGTCGGTCGGGAGTCATTTGTGACAGAAAATAACAATATAAACGGGACGATTGCAAACGCTTTCGCCCCGTTTTTTCTTTGGTAAAAAATTTTCTTGTTACGTAACATGCTACGTAACAAAATAAATATATAAAATATACAATCCAACATCTTGACAAGACTTTCAAAATATAGTATATTAAATAGTTCGTAATAATAATTACATGACAACAACTGAAAGATTACAAAAGCATATTGATGAGTTAGATGAACGTAAAACAACGTTGTTTTTTGATATGCAAAATACTGCAGCCACAGTTAACAGTCGCATGTACGCATTTCATATTATCATTATTTTTGCATCACTTTTTGTATTTTTTATTGGATATACAGCAACAGACAAAAATACTTTTTTGATCAATTGGAGCAATATTGTGGCAATTCTTGCAATTATGATATCAATTTTACAATATTTATCTATTCTTGATCGCATATCAGGAAGATTATACAAAAATATTTGTGATATTTACAAAAAATATGATGATGAATTTTATATTCTCAAAAAATTTAATATCGGAGAAGTAAAAGAAAATCTCATTAAACAATTTTACATAAATAAAACAAAAGAAATAACGCGTTACGAGTGTCACATTGCACAACCAAATTGGTTTTCGTGGGTTAGTATTTCACTTCTTATTACCGCACTTATTTTACTACTTCTTGCATAATTATCACAAAAAATAAAATCCAATTTAGCGTTGATGCTAAATCGGATTTTTATTTATATTTTCAAAAAAATATTATGCAACTTTTTCCAATGCAATATCATTAATTTCTGACGATTCGTCATCAATATCAGATTTTTCATATTTTTCATATTTTTCAGAGCTATTATCAAAATACCACACTTGATTTCGAGCTTCTTCTTGTGTGGGAATATTGCCATCAATAGCGAGTCCTTCTTTATTAATTTTATCTCCCTCCCCTTTTGCAATATACAATGCCTTGTCTGCAATATCCAACATATCATTAACATTTGCATTGTATGGAGCAACACCAACACTTGCTGTGACTGAAATTTTATTTCCATCATGCTCTATTTGAATTTTTTGAATTGACTCTCTTATTCGCTCAGCAATCTCAACTAGATTTCCGCCATCCCTTTCTACAGCCACAATAAACTCTTCTCCGCCAAACCGTGCAACAATATCCCTACTACTCCTCAATTCATTTTGTATAGTGCTTGCAACTTCTTTTAACATGACATCTCCTGCAAGGTGACCGTATGTATCATTGACATCTTTGAACTTATCCAGATCAATAATAAAAACATCAAACAATTTTTCTCGCCGCTCTAATGCAAGGCTTTTTTCACGATGTGCAAATGCGACTTCTTCCTTTTGAATAGCAATTTGTTTTTTTGATATATATTTATCAAATCCACGACGATTATTCAATCCCGTCAACGGATCAGTTTCCGCATCTTCTTTTAGCTCATTTACCTTGGCTCGACGTTCCCAATTTGATTGTGTCGTTTCTCTTTTACTAACAACCAAACGTTCTGCAGAATCCTCTGCTATTTTTTGTACTTCTGGCATACTTGCAATGGACTCTTTTGTATCACCAAGTGTTTTCTCTACCTCCGCAGACTTTCTCTCCTCCTCCCTTTTTGCCTTATTTTTTGCTAACTGTTTTGCATTCGCCTCATTAAAATTTTCAAATGAACTCATATTTACATTTAATAATTTATAGATTGAATTTCAAAATACGCCTGTGGATGTAAACATGCTGGACATTTTTCTGGCGCTTCTGTCCCCTCATGCAAATAACCACAATTACGACACTTCCACACAATTGTGTCACCACCTTCAAATACTTTGCCAGCATCAAGATTCTCATACAATTTTCTATAACGATCTTCATGTGCTTTTTCCACTTCAGCGATTTTTTCAAATGTAACAGCCACATCCACAAAGCCTTCCTCACGTGCGGTCTTTGCAAATGCAGGATACAATTCTGTCCATTCTTCATTTTCACCATCAGCTGATGCTTGAAGGTTTTCTAGTGTTGTACCAATTTTACCAGCAGGATAGGTTGCTGTAATTTCAACCATTTCTCCCTCGAGAAATTTGAAAAACCTTTTTGCGTGCTCCTTTTCATTAAGTGCAGTTTCAGCAAAAATAGCCGACATTTGTTCCAACCCTTCTTTTTTTGCAGCACTTGCAAAATAATCATATCGCATACGTGCCTGTGACTCCCCCGCAAACGCCTTGAGTAAGTTTTGTTCCGTTTGTGTTCCTTTGATTGATTTCATATTGTTATTCTTAATTATAATTTTTTGATATAATGTTTACACTTTTGTGTAGCGCGAGGCGCGAATATATATTTTACATAAAACATATTTATATATGTTGTTGGAAAATATGTATTCAGCAACCTGCCTGCCGGTAGGTAGGCGAAGCGATGTGCAAAGTGTGAGGATTATATTTACATATTTTCAAATACTGGAATAATTTGTTTCTTACGAGACACTAACTTATCTACAAATAATACATCGTCCTGATCCTCCGCATTAAATAACTTTGTAAACAATGCAATTTCATCATCACCCGAACACAATGTATAACTTTTTTCTTGTAAAATATCAATAATGACAAAGAAGACGCCACTAAAATCATCTTTTTCTTTTATTTCTTGCAATTTTGTCACGATTTCATCTTTTCTATTCAGGCCAAAATCAACATTTGTTGTTTCCATGACACCAATACCATATTTTTCTTCTCCAAAATCAAATTCTTTGTAATCAAGTCTGATCAAATCCTCAGTAGAAATGTCTCCCAAATCACTTTTTGCAGCAAATAGTTTCAAACTAAATTCTTCTACGTCCGATACACCTGCAATGCCACTCAGTTTTTCCGCTAACTCCCTGTCTACATCAGTTGTTGTAGGTGAACGAAAAAATAATGTGTCCGACACAACGCCTGCAAGCAAAATGCCAGCAATTTCTCGTGATAATTCTGTATGTGTATCAAAATATTTTTCCGCAATGATAGAACACGATGAGCCCAATGGTTTTACAAAAATAGAGATTGGCTTATCTGTCTGAATCTTAACCTTATGATGATCAATAATTTCAACAATATCAAGATCTTGAATATTGTCTATGCTCTGTTTTTCTTCATTGTGGTCTAATAAAATAATTTCTGTATCTTTTGGTAATTCAGAAATCTCCTCAGGCGCTTCCACACCAAATTTCTCTAAAACAAATTCTGTTTCTTTATTTAATTTGCCCAAAGCAAAAGCCTGTGACTCAACGCCCTGCTTCTCCAAAAAATCCTGATATGCGATTGCACTACACGTTGTATCCGTATCTGGATTTTTGTGTCCTATAATATGTTTCATATTCTAGTATATTAGTAATTAGCCTGCCTGCCGGTAGGCAGGTATATTAGTAAGTAGTTAAATGATATCACAAACTATCCTTTTTGCGAATCATTC
>JAOZUJ010000171.1 GCA_029938745.1 Candidatus Moraniibacteriota bacterium | reverse complement strand
GGTTTGTTTGAGGGGATGATTGAGCTAAAGCCTGGAATCAATGAAAAGAAATTTATACCAAAAGCGGGAACGTATAAATTGACGTGTGCTATGGGAATGGTTGCGCCAATAACGATTATTATTAAATAAAATTATATGGTTACAAAAAAATATTATATTTCAGGTATGCATTGTGCTTCATGCAAAGTAAATATTGAAAATCAATTAAAAAAGAATGACTTCGTAAACGATGTTGCTGTAAATTATAGTGCCGAAACGATGGCGATTACTTTTGAGGAAGGTACATTGAGCGATGATGATGTTACAAAACTTGTGAAAGATATTGGTGATTATGATGTGCGACATGATGGTGACGGAGGGCATCAAAAACATCAAGAAGAAAAACACAAAAAATTAGATCAGATGCGACAAAATTTGATATATGTTTCGATTGCAGCTATTCCATTTATTATTGGGATGATTATTATGTTGGTAAATACAATATGGAATCTTGATATGTCAACGGTGTTTCTTGATCGATTTACAGAGCTATCATTTTTTGGTGTATCAGTGATGGCAATGATCGAGATTGGATTGTCCGGATTTATTTTATTTGTTGGAGGACGTTCATTTTATGTCAATGCATTTGCTGCGCTAAAAAAAGGAACAAGTAATATGGATACATTAGTTGTGCTTGGTGCTACAACTGCATGGTTGTATTCTACAGTTGTCACAATATTTTTTGTGGGCAATGGGCAAGAGTACTCTGTATTTTTTGAGGCAGCTGTCTTTATTGTGTTGTTTATTTTGCTGGGAAGATATTTTGAAGAAAGAGCACGAACAGCGACACAAAAGAGTGTAGAAAGTTTGTATGCGATACAATCAAAGGTTGCTGTTGTATTGCGTGATAATAAAAAGATAGAAGTGCCAATTGAAAATGTTGTTACAGAAGATATGGTTGTCGTGATGCCGGGGCAGAAAATTCCAGTGGATGGTATTATCAAAGAAGGTGAGACATCGATTGATGAATCGATGATCTCTGGAGAGGCTTTTCCTGTTGATAAAAAAGAAGGTGATAATGTGGTTGGTGGAACATTAAATACAACAGGATATATTGTTTTTGAGGCGACAAAAGTTGGTAAAGATACAATGCTCTCACAGATTATTCAGATGGTTGAAGAAGCACAGGGGAGTAGTGTGCCAATTCAAAAACTTGCTGATAAGATTTCGCGTATCTTTGTGCCGATTGTTATAACAATTTCCATGCTCTCGTTTCTTTTTTGGTATTTTGTTGCGCCAGGTATGCAGTTGATCGACTCACAACAGGCATTGTCATTTGCAATATACATTTCCATATCAGTTTTGGTGATTGCGTGTCCATGTGCACTTGGACTTGCGACACCTACTGCAATTATTGTATCAGTTGGTAACGCTGCAAAAAAAGGGATTCTTATAAAAAA
>JAOZUJ010000068.1 GCA_029938745.1 Candidatus Moraniibacteriota bacterium | reverse complement strand
TCTCAGAAGATGAGTCATTCCTTGCTGTAATGACTGAAGATGTTTTGTTTGTTGAAGAAACTGCGTTACTTGAAGAAGATACAGAAACATGTTCTACAGATGAAACATGCGAAGTTGACGAGACATGTTGTACAACTGATGACGCTGAAAAAACTGAAGAAGCTAAATAATAAATTTAAGCTTACAAAGTAATAGACTAAAAAAACGCTTCACAAGATGTGAAGCGTTTTTTTGATACCTCTTAGGATTTTCATATATCAAAAAAATACCCAGCATATATGCTGGGTATTTTTTGGAAAAGGTAGTTGTCTCTACAATTATTTAGGGAACTTTTCTTTTTGGAGTTTTCGGGAGAGGAATAGGGCGATAATTGTGATGAAAATAATTGTGTAGAGTGTGAGTGTCATGGCATTGAGTGTTGAATCATCAATGATCTGCGTTACCTCACTCTTTTCTTCCGCACTTAACTCTAAGGGTACATGTGTTTGGTTTTCTGCTTTTTCTGTGCTTTGTTGTACGGCTGTTATGACAGCTGTTTTTTGAGTATCTGAGAGAGTGTCACTTGCTGTGATATTTCTTTCTGTCATGAAGAAAAAACCGGAAATAAGTACAGTTCCAAGAATTGCTGTGCCAAGTGCTGTTCCGAATTGGCGTAGTGTATTGTTTACGCCAGAAGCTTCTGTAGTAAGGTCTGTTGTTACGGAAGACATTGCGAGATTTGTGATTTGTGATGTTATAATACCAACACCAGCACCAAAGATAAAGAGTCCAGGGATCAGATCACGTGTGACAAGTTCCATGCTCAAACTACGGTCAAGGACGATTGCACCAATGATCATAATGCCAAGGCCGAGTTGTGAAATCGTGCGTGGTGAAAATCGTGACCCAAACGGTGCAAAAATAATGGCAAATATCAGCAGTGCAAGTGTGAGTGGCAGTAGTGCAATACCTGTTTCGATTGCAGAATATCCAAATACTGTTTGGAGAAATACGGGAATGATGAAAAGAAATCCAGTGATGATGAATGCAAGCATGCCACCAACGATAACACTTGTATTGAACATTTTATTTTTGAAAACGACAATATTCACGAGAGGTTCTTTTTTGGTTTTTATTAAGTTTGCTTCCCATTTCATAAACCATCCCAAAAGACCAACCCCGAGAGCAATAGCAAAAGGAACAAATGAAAGACCAAATGGCGTGATCTCATGACCAAAAATAACGAGTATTTCTTTTGGTGTGAAGAATCCATATACTGGCGCACTTATAATAGAAATGAGAATAATTATTAGACCTGATGCCATGAGAACCGTTCCCTTAATGTCAAGTTTTTTATCAGCTGACTTCAATGGTTTTGGTGCATGGACATATTTCAGCATGAAAAAGATAATGACAACAATAATGAGCTCTGAAGCGAATGCCAATCGCCATGAGACAAAAGATGTCATCATGCCACCATAAATTGGTCCGAGTGCAGCTGCAACAGACGCAACTGCTGCAAAAATACTTAGTGCTTTTGCACGGTCAAGTCCTTTGTAATTAATTGTGACGAGAATTGTTGTGATTGGGAGCAACATTGCAACGCTGAGTCCTTCAATGATTGACCAACCAAAGATGAGAACGCTAACGTTCGGTGCAAGCGCAGCCATTGTTGTTCCGATGGCATACATGATCATTGCAAAGACGAATACTTTTTTTAGACCATACAGCTCACCAATTTTACTACCAGTGATCATAAATGCTGCCATGACAAGTGCATAAAGAGAGATTGCTCCTTGTATAGTTGTGATTGATGTATTGAGATCTTCTACAATAGATGTAATTGCAACATTCATCATTGTAGTGTCGAGGAACATGATAAAGCCAACAAGACTCATTGCAATCAGAAGCATCCATTTGCCTTGTTCTTTAGGTCTCACATTTTTTTTTGCCATACTAAACGTTTAATAAATTAAAGTAAAAGGACAAAGCCTCTAAATAAAGTTTTTTGAGTGGTATTATTTTATATTTCGGAGAGTATGTCAATATATCATTTTTGCTGATCTGTGTCAATCATTGTTCTGTAATCGTTTATATGGTTACGGTATTCTTTCATTTTTCTCTTTTTTTCAGTTGAGTGTTTTTTTGTAGATAATTGCTATGACTTAGAGAATTTTTCTTTTGAGATATTGCGTGAAAGGAATAATGCAATAGCAATCGTGAAGATAGCTACATAAAGTGTGGCTGTCATTGCAGTGATGGAAGATTCCTTAGTAAATATCGTTATTTGAGACACTTCTTCATCACTTAGGTTGGCAGGCATTTGAATATCACTCATTTCTTGTGTGCTTTGTTCAAGTGACGTATTAAGAGTTATTTGTTGTTCTTCTGAAAGGATATCACTTGATGCAAGGCTGGTTTTTGTAAAGTAGGAGAATCCTGAGATGAGAACTGCTCCAAGAATAGCTACGCCAAGTGCTGTGCCAAATTGACGTAATGTATTATTAACACCAGATGCGTCTGTGGTAAGTTTTTTGTCTAGGGCTGTCATTGCGAGATTTGTAATTTGAGATGTAATAATACCAACACCAGCACCAAAAATGAATAATCCTGGAATTAGATCGCGTGTTACAAGCTCTACACTTAAATTACGATCAATGAAAAGAATGCCAATTATCATAACACTAAGTCCGAGTTGTGAAAGTGCGCGTGGTGAAAATCTTGAACCAAGTGGTGTAAACAAAAGAGAGAAAAGTATCATAGAAAGAGTTAGTGGTAGCAATGCAATACCTGTTTCCATTGCCGTGTATCTGAATCCTGTTTGCAGGAATACTGGAATTACAAAAATAAAACCATTTAAAACAAATGCAAGAAAGCCACCAACAATAACGCTTGACTTAAATTTTTTGTTTTTGAATATTGTGATATTGATAAGAGTGTCTTTGCCTTCTTTCATTAATTTTGCCTCTTCTTTCATAAACCATCCAAAAAAACCAATTCCAAGAGCAAACATAAAGGTATAAATGAAATGCCAAATGGTGTTATTTCGTAACCAAAAATCGTGAGTATTTCTTTTGGTGTCCATAGTCCATATGTAGGAGCTGCTATGATTGACACAAGAAGTAGTGTTAGGCTTGATGCCATAAGAAGTGTGCCTTTGATATCGAGCCTATCATCTTTTGTTTTTGCTGGTTTTGGTGCATGAACATATTTAAGCATAAAGAAAACTGCTATTACTACAATTAATTCTGATGCAAAAGCCCATCGCCAAGAAAAATATGTTGTCATTGCACCGCCATATATTGGTCCAATTGCTGCTGCGACAGATGCAACAACTGCAAAAATTGTCAGTGCTTTTGCACGGTCAAGTCCTTTGTAATTAATTGTGATAAGGATTGTGGTTATAGGGAGAAGCATTGCAACTCCAAGACCTTCAATGATTGACCAGCCAACAATGAGGAAGCCAATCGTTGGTGCGGTTGCTGCCATTGTTGTGCCAATTGCATACATAACCATCGCAATGATGAATACTTTTTTGAGACCATAAAGTTCGCCAAGTTTACCACCAGTGATCATAAATGCTGCCATTACGAGTGCATAGAGAGATATAGCTGCTTGAACGGTTGAGACTGTGGTATTAAGGTCTTCTACGATAGAAGTTATAGCCACATTCATCATTGTAGTATCAAGGAACATAATAAAGCCAACAAGACTCATTACAATGAGGAGCATCCATTTACCTTCTTTTTTTGGTTCATTCTTTTTTGTCATAAAAATAGCTAATAAATTAAAGTATGATAAATTATATTATATAAAGTTTTTTTATTTTATTAAGAAAATTGATAATGTGAATAATTGTTAAATTATTATGTAAATACATCAGTTTGTTTTATCTTTGTCAATTGATGATCTTTGATCTTGCACATGTTCATAATATTCTTTCATTTTAGCTTCTTTTTTAGTTGTTGGTTTATTTTTTTGTGATCGTTTTTTTTCACGATTTTCCATTCTTCCCATTTTTTTGTCAACCATGCGTTGAGAGAGAGCATCAATAAATGCAACCAAAATACCAATACCAATAAGGATATAAAAAACTGTAAAGATCTTTCCGGTATCTGTAACTGGATGAAGGTCACCGTATCCAACGGTGGTAAGTGTAATAATGCTAAAATAAAATGCATCAATATAATCAAAATGTTCGACCTTGTGATAAAAATATGTGCCAGTAACAATAATACTGAATGTTAGACCGACAAGTGCACCAAGTTTCATGCGATGTTGTGTGTGTGGAATCATAGAATTTTATATAATATTTATTAATATATGGATATTGTAGCACAAAAAAGTGTATGTTATCAATAATAAAAAAGCACTTGCAGGCGCAAGTGCTTTTTTGTATAAAAATCTACTAACAACCAGCTGCGATTGTTGCCTCAGCAGTTTCAATTTCTGCTTCTGTTTCTGCATATAGATCTTCTTTTCCTGCTACGAAGTTATCAACTTTTGTTTCACATTCTCCTTTTGATAGACCTTCGTGTGTAATGCGACATTGTTCAATTGCTTCATCTGGATTATCTTCAATAAGCTCACCACCTTTTTCTAATAGTTCTGCATAGTCTTCTAGATTTGGTAGATCTTTTTGTGCTTTTGCAAGATTTTCTTCACAAGTTGCTGCTGCTCCTGCTGCTGCGTTTGCTTGAGCAGTTGCTTGTGCGCTTACTGCTTCTGTTTGAGCAGTATCTACTGCTGTATTTACAGCTGCTTCTTGTGCCACTTGTTGTGCTTGTGCCTGTTGTGCTTCTTGTTGTGCTGCTTGGGTTTGTGCCTGCTGTGCTGCTAGTTGTGCGTCAGCTGCCGCTTGTTGTTGATTATTGTTGTATATCATATAACCAATGATACCTACTGCTGCAACAGCAACAACAATGAGAGCGATCATCATCGCATTACCTTTTTTCGTGTTCATAATGTTTTTATTAATTAATTATTATGACCTTTTTTTATTATAACACTAAGCATAAATAACGCAAGAATATTTTTTTTGATGGCTCATTAGACGACTGGTGTAGTTATTGCATAGTAAATTGACATTGTTATTTTGAATATTATTTGCTACAATTA
>JAOZUJ010000170.1 GCA_029938745.1 Candidatus Moraniibacteriota bacterium | reverse complement strand
TTATCATTGTTTTACACTTAATGGTGTGAAAGGATATTGTGTGGTTAATGGCTCGTATGATATTCCTAATGGTACAGATTGCACAAACACCAATGCATATGCAAGTATGCAATGGTCAGCATGCAGTAATATGACAGTTGATGCACGACTATATATCAATGGATCGCGGGTGTGGCGAGATACAAATACTAATACGGGAGGTAGTGCAACATGGCTAAGTCGTAATTCTGGATGGAAATCAAAAAATTTAGGTAAGCTGTCAGCAGGTAATTACACAATTCCTTTTAAAATGACATTTTATCATGATTGGCATGATTGGAATTTTAATAGAAGAACGGAAGTTATAAATGCATCAAAGAGTTTTAGGGTGAGTAGGTGTGCAACAAATGGCGCATGTGGACCACGACATGGTAAGACAGGGGAATGGACAACTGCAGACCTTGGGCGATACGCCGTGTGTAATTCAGGACCAATTGAGTGGATTAGCGGACTAAGTCAGTCAACAATTGGAAGGTGGGAGTGGAGATGTAAAGGTTCTAATGGCGGAACAGATTCAGGAACATGCTGGGCAAAGCCACCAACAATTAATGGTAAATGCGCAGAGGTAAAATCACCTATTCCAAAACACGACACTATACCAACACCATTATGTGCGCCAAATAGTGGAACTCCAACAGCAGTGACGGGAGATGGCTTACCGTCAAATCCATGGAAATGGGATTGTATAGGATCTGGACCAAATCACACAAATGCTACAGGATGTATTGCACAGATGAATCCAGGTCGTTGCACTACGACAGCACTATCGTATAGTTATCCAACGTCTAATTGGCCAAATACAAATGATAGCACGTTTTGTAATTTTGGATCTCCAAATCCAGCTCAAAACTCAAGTACATTTCCTACTATTGAGCCAAGTAATCTAACGACAGAATGGACATGTGGAACAAACGGTGGCAACAGCGGTGACTGCACAGCAACCTTGACACCACCAAATGTTACATGCGCGTCACCGCCAAACGGTTCTACAAATGTGAATGTAAAACCAACAAGTACTCTCTGTGTAGGTGATGTAAAGACGCCAGTTGTAGTAGGTTGGCAAAGTGACGGTACATGGACGTGGAATTGTGTGCATAAAGACTTTAACAGTATTCAATCGCCACCATGTCAAGCAAAGTCATGTCTTGCAGAAACACCAATTGAATTTCAAAGATACGTTTATCTTGAACGAGGCAATAGTGCACGTGATGCGTCAGTAACTGTCAAATGTCCAGATGTGTGTTGTGTTGTGCAACGCGTAGGTAGTAATGGTAATGTTAAAATTAATGTTAATGGACAATTGCCAAGTAATGAGGTGATTTGTACGGGTGAGGCTGGACAAATTCAGATACAGCCAGGTGGTGCAGATTTTGTAGCTGATTGTTGGTTTGATAATGATCATGATAGAACTGATGATGGTGATGAGGATGGTGATGG
>JAOZUJ010000067.1 GCA_029938745.1 Candidatus Moraniibacteriota bacterium | reverse complement strand
TTTTTTGCATTTTCTTTTGCATCATCAATTGCCTCTTCACGCAACTTCTCCATCACCTCATCAGTTTCATCTACATAAAAAGTAAGTTGTGATACATTATCCACGCCAGCACTGTTGACCGTTGCTAACACATCTGACACATTATCCAAATCACGAATTACCACCGTTACACTCTGTGAAACACGATACCCCTCAAACACTTGCTTCCCATCGTTATATGAATATTCAGGATGTACACTATAATTCGTTGTTTTAATGTCTTTTTCTTCAACTCCTACAGTCTTTAGTTGATTTACGAGATCACTCATCCTTTGATTCACAGAATCCATAGCAGAATCAGTCGTCGGTGCTTTTTTTGTAATAGAAAATGATACAGAAGCTGTATCAGGCTTTACGAAAGTCTCTGCACTACCATCCACTGCAATTGTATCCTCTATATCAGAATTACTATTTATCGTAATATCTCGATCAGAAAACACCAGATATGCCATTATCACAAAAATCCCAATAATAAAAATGTTTGTAAGCGTTGTTGATTTCATCTCCATAATTTTAATTTTATTAATTACTTTTTAAGTATAACACAATTTATTATGCAAATTACTTTTCGCATTTATCTGTTTTTTAATTATACGTACATCCTTCAAATACTTATCTCCATAAATATCTCGGTTGTACATCTTTGCTGAATTTTGGATCCCTCTGAACTGGTTCAAATATTTTTTGTTCACCTGTTATAAATCATTCTTTTGGTTTTAATTGATATCCAGTTAAAGTTTCGAGGTTTTTTATTTCTATGACAAACGATCTGCTATCTTTTTATTTATTGATACATAAAAATTCTCTTTGAAAATTTATCGATTATTAAACCAGATATGAATATTTTTGCTGTCGCCCCGAATTGTATAATAATAAGAATCTACTAAAATTGGAAGGTCCTTGGCTTGCGTTTTCATTTGTTTTGATATCTTTCCCGGATGATGCACTGGAAAATTATACCAAGCTAAGTTGATATAACCAAAAACATGTTTTCCAAAATCATTAGGTATTAGCTTTTTTATAATTGGATAATCTCTTTGTAGAAATTTCACGCTAGGCGCATTTCCAATTGACTCCCTAAGATAAATATTTGTTTCTTTAAGTTGCTCTTCATCTGTGATAATCTTGGATAAATCATTAATTAACATTGTAGCAAAAAAAGTCTTGAAATCTTTTTGATCCGCCAAAGCATTGCCGAATGCAAAAGCAAACACAAAAAAACAATAAAGCAGAATCACCGCTGGTATTGCAAAAAATTTATAAGGCGGTTTAGCTAAATACAAAGCTATTAGAACAATAAATGCATTAAACCCAATGAAGTAGCGTGGCACAGAACCTATTCCATCAACAAAAATAAAAATTCCCTGAAAAAAGAAAAGTAATAAGAATAGAACTAATAAAGCTGCCGAAAAAGCAAGAAATTTATTTTGTTTGCTTACAATAATGGCCTTAATCACAAAAGCAATAATCATTATCAATAAAAGCCAAATCCAAAAAGTGTTAAAAAACTGAATGACTTCTTCAAAGTTATCTTTAAAATTATCAAAAATACCTACCATCATCTCATCTATTGAAAAAACTGTATTATATTTAAAAATTTGATTTTGTAATAAAAAAATTCTAAAAAAAATCAAGGCACTAATATAACTAATGATAGACACTGCCAACATTTTACCCATTTCGCGATAGCTGTTGGTTTTTATATTCCACGATTGAAACAATAAAAAAATTATGATCATTATATAAATGCCACTGGAAAATTGATAGGTAGTTAACATTATCAACAAACCTAAAAATGATGCAATGGCAAACAATTTTTGATTTTTAAATACAAATAAAAATGGGAAGACTGAAGCAAAAACTGAGAGTGCCATATACGGAGAGTCAAACTTGAAAGCAAAAGATTCCAAAAAAAATGGACTCAAACCTAAAAGTGCGCTAATTAAAATCCCCATTTTTGTTAATTTTTTATCGAAAATAATCCAACAAAGAAGCACACTTGTCAATGCCATTATGAAAACCGCAATTAATTGTGGAAATGGCGAAATGTCTCGTAACAATAAGTCAACATGTACAAAAATTGATAGGTATTCTGAAACCCAACGACTATGTAAATAAGCCCAATCTCTGTTGCCTTGTAACGCACGCAATGAATCATCTAAAAAATTGACATCAGCCTGAAATAAAGGAAGGAGTGCTATACAAAACAAAATAACCAAAAATAAGGTTGGCTTACCAAAAATACGATAATTTTTAATAAAAACTATTTGACTATTGGATATGACTTTCTTTGATAATTCAATGATATCTCTCAACATTTTCATATTTTTAACTAATACTCTTTTAAAACAATCCTTTTAAACATAGCTTTCGGCCTGCTCATAACGTTGAATTAATATTTATCATTGTATTATAAATATTCTATTTTTCACACTTATCCGTCTTTTGATTATACGTACAACCTTCAAATACCTGTCTCCATAGATATCTCGGTTGCACATCTTTGCTGAACTTTGGATCTCTTTGATCTGGTTCAAAAACTTTTTGTTCATCCGTTATAAAGTCTTCTTTTGGCTGTAATTGATATACGTTCATTGTGCCAAAATTCTTTGTATCAATAATATCCATACCTTTTACAAATTTTTCCAAAAAATCCTTTTGAATAGACTTCGTACGAATAATAATAAAATAGTTTCCCTGTTTATATAATTTATTAATACTAGAAATTCCATCATTTGGAATATCACGTACATTGATTATCTCTCCAAACGCTCTTTTGTATTCCATTTGACTACTGAAAAATATTGGATATCCATTATCCACATGTTCTTCTTCCATCCAATTAACTATCATGTTCATTTGTTCAAATGTTACTCTCGTTTTTTCCTTCAAAATTCTATCATTATAATCAAGTACGAGATTTTCATCTGTTATTGCTCGTGATAACTCACTAAAATACTTGCCCACAAAAAATAAATTAGACATGACACAAATCAATATTAAGACAATTGCAATAATCTTACTTGATTTTTTAGACTCTATATTTATTGCTTTTGGCACAAATCCCAATAACACAAACATTAGCGGTGCATTCAGTAAGAAAAATCGTGGTGCAATATCATATGCAAGTGGCGTATATACAGCAAAAACAATTATTCCCCACACAGCAACAAGTTTAAGAAAATCTTTTTTATTTTCATCTTCCTCAATTCTATACAACCATACCCATCCAACAATGCCAAGAAATATCATCACAAATGACACCATGCCACGTACCATTCCCCGACGACAATCATACTCACAGCGAATATCTGAACCTTTTAGTTCCGGCAATCCAGCAAATTGATCTCCTGTCAGGATTAACCAATAGTACTGCGTATGTGCACCAACATTTTTTACAACTTTATCAACAATATTATGATTATCTCCCTCACTTTCGCCTCTATCAAGTACAACATCAATAAATTCTACTAAATTTTCTCCTCCTGTTTTCACATCATTAACAATAAGCGGGATGTTCAAAAACACAAAAACTGCAATTGCCAAAAACCAATATTTTAGCGCTGAGTGTGGTCGTGCCCATACAAAATACACAAGAGCAATAACAGGTACTGTGACAAATGCAACAAAATGCATATTCACAATAAAAGCAAGTGCAATTGCTGCAACAACTAACCACCATCCACCATTTTTATTTGATCTCGTGTCACTTCTGAGAAGTGCATACGCAAAAAGTATCATAAAAAACGGAACAAGTGTGGGATTCCACCCAAATCGACTGTACACGATCATAAAAAGTGATACTGCAAATATACCCGTAAGTCCAGCTGATAATTTCCAATCAAAAAATCGCCTGAGAAAAACATAAAACAATGGTATTGCTAGCACATTTAAAATAAGAATGATCATCACGCTACCTGCTGGCGTATCTCCAAAAACCAATGCACTTCCATACTCCAAATAATACAAAAGTGGACCAAGTCTGAGAAATGATCCTGCAGCACGCGGACCTTGGAGTGGCAGCTCTCCTGGACCATACTCCATAGCTGCGTGTATCACGCGAAAATCTCGCGCCTGGTCCAATTGATAATGCATCCAACCCTCAAAATGATATGCACGCAAAAACGCACTAACGAGTGTGATGCCAAGAATGATCCAGAATATTTTGTTTTGTAATATATTTTTCATCAATTAATTTAAAATATCTTTCACTATTTATTGTATTTTTTATATGGGTCTAATGAAGTATGAAATATTGTTAAAATATAAATAACACTATTAACAACTTCATAAACGATCACGAATGGTAATTTAGGAACTATAATCTCTCTTGTATTTTTCAAGTCACCGTTTTTGCCTAATTCTGGAAATTCTTTTATGTAATCAATTATTTTTTCAATTTGCATCAAAACACTTTTTGCAACACACTCATCATCTCTAGATAAATATTCATATATAATATCAACATCACCAATTACCCTAGTGGTAAACTTAACTTCCATATCAACAACTATTTATCTTTTAAAAACTTTTCTCCACTCTTTTTCATCACGCACCTCACCGTTTCTTACTTGTTTTTGTGCTTCTTTTATCCTTTTAATTTTTTCTTGATACATATCTAAATACATATCAATTGCCTGATTTATAACATAGCTTCTATCTCTATCCTGCTCTTTTGCAATTCTGTCTAATTTTTTTCTATCAGATTCCTTTGTTCTGAATGAAATTGTTGTGTTCATAATAATTTAATTATTGTATTACATCATAATACAGTGTATCACATTGTATTATATTATACCACTTTATTTTCAACTAAAAAATCCCTGATTCGTTCAAACATTTTTTTGTGACCCTGTGCGTTTGGATGCAACCCATCATCCAAATCTTCATCTTGCAACAGATCATACATGTAGCAATATGGCACATTATTATCATTGGCTACTTTTTTTATTACATTATCATATTTTTTGATGTTTGCATTGCTATATGATAAATGTGTAGCCCACGGGACTGGCGAAACTAGTTTTTCAGTTACAGAGGTTAGCCCTATAAATATTATTGTACTGCCATTTTTCTTCGTCGTTGAAACTAATTGCTCCATATTTTTTTTGGTATCTTCCAGAGAAATCCTGCATTTATTTGTATTTTTATTAAAAGTTGAATCATTCATGCCAATAGCAATAATCGCAG
>JAOZUJ010000169.1 GCA_029938745.1 Candidatus Moraniibacteriota bacterium | reverse complement strand
GAGGTTTATTTGTGACAAATGTGCCACCCATCACTTGCGCCTTGATATCATCACCGATATAACGCACCATCCGCCCTGCATTTACATCATTTGCCTCTGCGCTTTTACCTGTAAAGTCAACTTTATACTCCATCGCGCGCTTCATATAATAATCAGACTTGAGCGCTCCCACGTTTGCATCAGATATCATCACATAGTCACCATTCCACTCTTCATCCACTTCGCCTGCCCAATTAACGTTTTGTGCCAGTTGATTTGTAACTTCATCTTTGAACCACAATTGAATATCTTTATTATTCAAACTATTTGTTGCCATTTTTATCAACGATTCAATATTTTCAAGTTTCATCAACTTTGGAATCATCTCTTTTGCGATCACGTCAATAATATGTTTACGTGCTGCACGTTGACCATGTGTCATCTTTTTCATCTTCTTGCCATTTTCATCATATTGACAATCCTCCCATCGATCATCTTCTTTTGGCACATTTGCTTTTTTGAGTACTTTTTCACACGCCTTTCGTTCGTCAGCACGAAAAACTGGCTCTTCTACAATTTTTTGTAATTTCATGAGCCCTCCGTCACTTGTAAATTCACCATATTTTTCATAATCCTTCTCCGTTACAGAAATCGGACCTGTAATTGCCAAAACATCTTCAAAAATTGATGCATTAACTGCAAACACACCATCAAAATTTGCATCGTTACCAGACAAATTATAAAAATGCAATGCATCTTGGACATTCTGCGGAAAATGCGGTGAATAATTACTATCACGCAATTTCATTTTCTTTGTATCACTAAGATACTTTTGCAATTCTTCTGGCAGAAGCCGATCTGATTTATATGTATTATCCAAAATATTTGTATCTTTTATTTCATACGATAATAACTCACCATTTTTCACTTCAAAAATAGCATATTGTCCCAAAAACCCACCACCTGGACGTAATTCTAAATTATTTTGTAATAAAACAAGATAACGGCGTGTCACATCATCTTGCGCAAGCATCACATTTGCAATATCCTGAATCACGCCAAATTGCTCTCGTGTACTATCATCTAACTGATCGAGTTTGAGCACATTATCTACAGATTGAATTGTCCTTTTAAGCATTGCTCCCTTGTGACTATTCACATACCACAAAATACCTCCACCAATGAGGATCACAACAGCAATAATAATCAAAATCTTTTTCATAAAATATTTTAAATATTCTTTACTTTATTATATTAATTTTCCTTAGAACCATGCTAGCCACAAATATCTAGAAGCGTAAAGTGCAATACTTGCTCCGATAAGTGCAATGATGAGCACAATAACGAGAAACTTTTTCATATTATTTTTTATTAATAATTATTATTTAATATTTTTACTTTCATATGCACTATGATCGTCACGCAAATTTTGTTCATTTAATTCCGCTTGCCATCCTGGTGGACGCATTGATTGACCTTGTTCTTCTTGTGTGCCTGCAT
>JAOZUJ010000168.1 GCA_029938745.1 Candidatus Moraniibacteriota bacterium | reverse complement strand
TTGATGTATCACCTTCACAACCTTCAGGATCATATACAGGTTCTGTTACTTATACCGCTACTTCTGATGCTAGTGGGTATTATAACTAAAAAACTTTACATTAAATACATATTTAAATACTAATTTAAAAATATTACAAAAACCAAAAAAAATGTACTTTTTGGTTCAGTGCTATTGCAACAAAAACATAAAACAGGATTTCTAGAACAGGGCTTCAAACACTGTGTTTTATGTCATGTGTGGCAAATAGTGGTCGAATCCCTGGGGGGGGTCTGATGAAACGTAAGATAATATTTTATGGTATACTTGTAAGATATTATTTTATAATAAATTAAAACTTTTTATATATGAAATTTATCAAAAATTTATATTTTTATAGTGCAATTTGTTTTTTTCTATTTGTGCCATTTTTTACTTTTGCAAGCACACTTGGTATTGCCGTTGATCAAATGAATATTGCGTTTGATATGAATGAGGAAGAAACGCAAAAATTTGTCGTAGAAGTAATAAATATTTCTGATGAAAGCCAAACAGTTGCAATTGGTGCAATGGATTATGTAATAGAAGATAATAACGAGCTACATTTAAGTGATGAGAGTGATGCAGTCAGTGGCATAAAAGACTGGATAAGTGTGCAAGACGAGAAGATTGTACTTGGGCCAGGCCAGGCGAGTGAAATAGTGTTTACTGTAAAGACGCCAGAAAATGCTCAAATTGGCAGTCATCGTGGTGCTGCGATATTTCGTGCTGTACCTGATGAAGAAGACACTCTGAAAGTGCAAGGTCAGATTGGCGTACATGTCCTCATTAATGTAAAAGGTGATACACATGCAGGTGGTCGTGTAAATTCATTTGATATACCAATACTGGCACTGGAGCCGATAGATTATGTAACAGAATTTGAAAATACAGGAAATATTCATTATGTGCCATACGGTGAGGTAGGTATACGTAATATTTTTACAGGACACAGAGAATCATATAAATATGATAAACATTTTGTTTTTCCAGGGAAGAAGTTTGCTTTTTCTGTCATTAATGAAGCTCCGTCACTTTTTGGTTTTTATAAAGCACAAGCGATGTTTGTAGATGGTGAAGGTGTGCCACGCTCAAAAACAGATTATACAATGGGATACTTTTTCCCATTGATTTTTATTGGTGTAATAGGTGTGATTGTGTTGATTGTATGGAAATTATTTAAAAAGAAACGCAGGAATGTGTCTTTGAATTCAATTCAACAAAGACAACAAAAATATTCACATAAATCGTCAGAAAAAAAGCAGTTCAATGATACAAAAAAACAAACAAAAGAAAATGATACATCCAAACAAAAAAGACACCTTTAATAATCCAGTTAAATAGCCATTTAAATGGGTAATTAATCAAAAAAAATATCCACAACCCACCTCTCCAGGGAACAAATAACAAACTTGTACACACCTCTATCAATATGGTATAATATCAAAGTAAAATAACCAGTCAAAAACTGGTTA
>JAOZUJ010000013.1:16796-18267 GCA_029938745.1 Candidatus Moraniibacteriota bacterium | reverse complement strand
TAAAATACATTAATTTCCCAGTGGGGGTAAGTAATTTTGCTATTTGTAAAAAAAAGTAATTATTTTTATCATGCTTTTAGTAAGGAAATTAAGAAAAGTTGTAAATAAATTAAAATATTTTTAATATTATTCTATATGAAAAGTATCAAGTTAGTAATTATCGTTCCTTGTTTCAATGAAAGTGCTGTGTTGATGGATACATCCAACACTTTATTAAAGTTGATTCAAACAATGATTAATAAGGCTGTCGTATCTAATGATAGCACATTGTGTTTTATTGATGATGGCAGTGTGGATTCTACCTGGAATATTATTGAGTCATTATCTAAATCAAATAAAAATATTGAAGGAATAAAGTTATCTAGAAATTTTGGTCATCAAAAGGCGCTACTTGCTGGATTATATAGCATTGAGGCAGATGCTTATGTGACCATAGATGCTGATTTACAAGATGATGAGAATTCTATTATAGAAATGTTGAATAAGTTTAATGAAGGATTTGATATCGTTTATGGTATAAGAAAGAGTCGTGAGTCAGATAGCATTTTCAAGAAAAAGAGTGCATTAGGTTTTTATAAACTTATGACATTTCTTGGGGTTAATATTGTTTATAATCATGCAGATTTTAGATTGATGAGCGAGAGAACTGTTTTTGCTTTGAGAAAATTTCCAGAAAAAAATTTGTTTTTGCGAGCAATGATTCCGCTATTAGGATTTCAAACATCTAAGGTTTTTTATGATAGAAAGAAACGAATGAAAGGAGAGACCAAGTATCCCATAAGAAAAATGATGTCATTTGCTTGGGACGGAGTCACTAGCTTTTCCATTGTTCCGTTACGTTTAGTTACTCTGTCTGGTTTATTGTCTTGTTTTGTTGGTATATTGCTGATAATTTTTTCAGTATGGAAATGGTTTGAGGGCGAGACTATATTAGGGTGGACATCTTTAATTTCGATTATCACGATATTTTCAGGCGTTCAACTTGTTGCACTTGGAATTATTGGGGAATATATTGGAAAAATTTACAATGAATCCAAGGGTAGACCAAATTTTATTGTTCAAGAAAAAACCAACTAATAGAAAGATGAATATCATTATGTCAATCACTATTTAAGTATGAAAATGAAAAATATATCATATAATGTGTTATTTCCGCGAATAATATTTATAATAGTATTTTTATTATCCACAACTATTTCTGGCACACTTGCTTGGGATGATTATTTTACTATTGATGAAGATCCGCATATTTTGGCAGCTTATTCGTATACAAAAGAACATGTTAATTACACCAATCCTAATCACCCGCCTTTATTAAAAACGGTGGCAGGAATTCCTTTTGTATTTTTAAATATAGATGTGTCCTCGAGTAGTTTTTGGAAAGAGATTGTTTCTGGTAATCTTGAATATTTAGTGAAAATGGCTACAAGAGTGCCAATGATTTTAATCTTTTCTGCCTTTTCTATTTTTC
>JAOZUJ010000013.1:3326-16786 GCA_029938745.1 Candidatus Moraniibacteriota bacterium | reverse complement strand
TTTAATGATTTTAAAATATACATAGCTTCACCCCTTTATCTTTTTTGTATCATCTAGGAAAACAATTAGCGAATGAATGGACTGGTTTATTAATTTCCGGTTTGTTTTTATTAGATCCTAATATGATCGCACATAATCACTATGTTACTACTGATGTCGGAGGTGCAATATTCATGTTCCTTTCCATGTATTATTTTGTAGTATTTCTTAAAGAAAATAGCTTGCGTTCAGCAATTGTATTTGGACTAATTGTTGCTTTGGCGATGTCGTCTAAACACTCATCCTTGTTATTGGTAATATATTTATCAACATTTTTTGTTGTTTATCTTGTGATAAGGATTGTACAAAGAAATAGTTATTCTGCATTTCTACTTGTAAAAAAAAGTATAATCAATTATTTGATTGCTATATCAATAAGTATTGTTTTTATATGGGCGTTATATATAATAACGGGATATGATATGGATGCTGGAAAAATAAGTACGGATAGTATTAATTATTTTTCAAAAAATACTGAAAAAATTTATGATATTGGAAATGGCGCCATATCTATATTAGATCAAAAATTTATTACTAGACCATTTGCGACGCATGCATTTGGAATATTCAAAACATATAAAACTGTTTCTGAAGGTAAGTATTTTTATTTCATGGGGGAGATGGTTGATAGTAAATCTGAAAATATTTTGAAATTGTATTATTTTCCATTTTTATTTATTGCAAAGCAAACTGTAGTTCATCTATTTATATATAGCATCGCATTAATTTCTGTGTTATTTTATTTGTTATTAATAACAAATAAACTTGTAGTTAAAAAATCGCGCCACAATTGGAAACTGGTTATGATTTTTTTTGATAATCATTTGTTTGAATGTGTGTTGATACTATTTGTTGTTTTTTACTCTTATCAAAGTATGAATTCAACACTATTCATCGGATTTAGACACATATTTCCAATTTTACCGCCAATCTATGTTTTATCGGCATTGACTCTTTGGAAAATTTCTTTACGTATGCTTCCGAAGATTTATCACATAAAACAATGGGCCTTTTTTGTAACAATGATGGTCAGCATGTTGGTAATAATAGTTGTTAATGCATATCCTCATTACCTGGCCTATCATAATATTTTTTTTGGAGGTACTGAAAGAGGGTACGAATATGTTGCTGATTCAAATGTTGATTGGGGTCAAGATTTGGTGCGGTTAAGATCTTATCTTGATATTCATCCAGAAATTGATAATATACATGTAGATTATATGGGTCCGCATTTCAGATCATATGCAGGCAAAGACTCAAAATTAATTATACTTAAGAAGGAGTTGGGAGACTCGGAATCCCGATCAGTTATTCCTTGGTGGGGATCAAGAAGGCCTGTAGAGAATGGATATTATGCTCTTTCTGTGCATTATTTTCAGAGGTCAATGTATAAGGCTGGTAGCAATAAGAGTAACTCATATAAAATTTTTGATGAGAATGATTTGGTTGATCGCGTTGGATCATTTTTGATATATAAAATTAATGATGAATTATGAAAGAAATAAGTTTAAGATTTAAAATATTCTTTAAAGAAAATAAAATTATATTTTTTATATTTCCAATTTTGTTTTTTGTACATATAATTTGGCTTTTGGCTTTTTATCCGGGGCTCATGTCTCATGATTCTGTCGTGCAGTGGGAACAAGCTGTGAATTTACATTTAAATGATACTCATCCGTATTTACATACTCTTTATTTTTCTGTTCTGATTAAATTTTTTGACAGTCCAGCAACAATCGCTGTAGTACAAATATTTTTTGCTTCTTTAATATTTTCTTTAATTTTTAGTTATTTTTATGAGAAGGGGATAAAAAAAATGATAGTATTTCTTGTATTATTATACTGCATATCTATCCCTATTGGACTCTATACGATTACTCTTTGGAAGGACATCCCATTTTCTCTGGCATTAATTGGCTTGTCATTTTTTTTGTACACTAAATTAAAATATGATAAATTATTATCAAGGTGGAAATTATTAGACTGGTTAATTATTTTATTATTGAGTGTAATTGTTATATATTTTAGACATAATGGAATTATTTATCTCTTGTTTATTCCTTTGTTGATAAGTTTTTATTTTATTGGATTGAAACAAAAAATTATATTTAGTTTCATTATAGTATGTATATTTTTTTTACTAAATTTTATTGTACCTCATCAATTAAGTGTTACTCCAAAGCCTTTTTGGAGTAAGGATGTATACATATATCATTCTATGGTTGGTTTTTATGTTGATGAATCAAATGCTTATATTTCGGAAGAATCTAAAATGTTATTAGAAAAATTGATACCTGGTAATATTTTATACGAAAAATATACGCCGCTAACCTGGAACCCAATATATTGGGGATCAATCAATGAAATTGATCGTGATATGTTTAATTCAAGAGAGTTTTGGACTGAAATCAAAAATGAATTTTTTATACAACATCTCTTTAGAAATTTAGATACTTTTTTATTACAACGATTTGAATTGATGATGGCTGGTTTAATGGGCATGGAAACAGTGGCTACTCATGGCATAAGTAAAAATGATATGAAATTATATTTAAGTCCACTGCATGAAAATACGTATCAAATTCTTTTATCATTGGCAGAAGCGTCAGAAGTTGGGCATATTAAATTGATAGTATGGAATAGCTTAGTGCCTCTTTTGATGTTAGTGGTATTATTTGTATATTCTATAATCAAAAAGAATAAGTGTATCCAGGTGTACACGATTATGTTGCTCATTTCGTTGCCATTTTTATTCATATTTAATGTTGATGGTGATTGGAGATATTATTATTTTTATTATTTATCTTTATTTATATCGATTCCAATGATATCATTGGAATATAAAATTATTAAATAAAAAAATGATGAAAACACTTATCTGTATTAATACGTGTAATAGGCCAGATCAAATAAAAGCTTATGCATACGATTTTATAAAATATTGTCAAGATATTGATGCATGTGATTTTGTGGTGTCACTAGACGGCAACAATGAAGAAACAATAGAATTTTGTGAGAGATATAAAATTCCTTTGATTTATTCTGAAAAACGAGAAGGTGTTGGCATTTCTAAAAATAGAATTTTAGAAAAATTTAATGATTATGATTATTATTTTTTTCTTGAGGATGACGTTGAGTTATTGAATGAATCAATATTCGCAAAACATGTTGACATTGCAAATAAATGTGGATTTTATCATATGAGTTTAGATGAAAGGTGTCGTTTTTTTGGAAATATTGATTCTGATGAATGTGGTGGTGAAAAAATTAATTTTTATAATTATGGAAGTGCATCATTTAATTTTTTTACGCGAGAAGGCATTGAGAAGGTTGGGGGATTTCATGAAGAGTTTGCGAAATGGAAAAGATTCGGTCATACAGAACATACATATAGATTTGTCAACCAGGGATTACACAAGCGAGCATTTATTTCAATCGAGGATTGTTTTGAGGATTATTGTGTGTGGCATAATCCGCCAAGTGTAACAAATTCAAGTAATTTTGAAGTCACAGAAAATAGATTGGCACGAGTTGAGCAAAATATTATTGATAAAAAAATGACATATTTTTCAATAAAGACTTTTAGTAAATATTATCATAATAGATTCAATGTAGATGACGTAGACATAAAGTGTTTAAAAGACATTGCTAAATTGTCAAAAAAAATATTCTTGATGGAAAGGTGCAAAATACAACATGATGAGGAAATAAAAGAAGTAAACAAATTATTAAGAGATGAAGAAGGTCAATTGTGGCAAAAAGAGAAAAGATTGAAGAATTTGAGTGATTCCAAATCGCTCCAGCTTGGTGACTTGTTCTATCGCTCCATTAAAAAACCATATAAGTTGATTACGTATCCATATAATTTTATTAAAATATTATTAGAAAAATGATTGTTAAATATTCACCAAACAAAAAAATACAATTATCTTTAAAAGATAAGACAATATCAAAAGAAGCATATCAAGATGAGATTGATCATATTGTGCAACATGGCAAGAGAAACGCTGACGCAAGAGCATCAGTTGTTATTGTTGCTTATAATGAAGGCGATGATTTGATAAGAAATTTAGAATATTGGAAAAAGCAAACAAATCAAGATTTTGAAATTATTTTGGTAGACAATGGACTTGATGATGGAACCGTTGAAAAAGTTAAGAATTTTGATGTTTTATATATTAAAGCAAAAAATAATTTAGGTTGTTGTGGTGGTAGAAATGTCGGAGCAGTATATGCTAATACTGATATTTTGGTTTTTGGCGATGCAGATGGTTACAATCCATCTAATTATATGGAGAATGTTTTAAATATTATGCAAAATAGCAATGTTGTGGCAGTAAGAGGGAAGGTTTTGCCAATCAACGATGAGTTGCAAAAAGACTTTATGCCAGCGCACTATGATATTGGCGATGATGCAATTGTCGCCATTATTGATGCGGAAGGGAATTCTGTGTGGCGAACTGATGATTATATAGAAGCGGGAGGGTTTGAAGACTCTTTGGCGGGTGGTGAGGGACTGGTTCTGCAGTATCGCATGTTAGAATTTTATGGATATAGTAAAAATAGTTTTAGATACGATCCGCGAATAATTTTGTACCATGATTATCATCGTGATTACAAAAAGCTTGAGTACAAAATTTGGCAGAATACCATTGTTCGAATACAATTATGTAATAAATATCCATTTTTGGATAGAGTTATTCAGTACTATTCTTATAGGCAAAAAAATAATGGCAATGAACATTCTGATGAAATGAATGTAAAAATTAAAAACATAACACAAGAAATTGGTCGTGAATACAACACTTTCATTAATGAACTGAAATTATCACGATATCAAAATTCTGACTTGATGAAAAATGGTACGCAGTATGATTTCTCCATTATCATCCCATGCTATAATTTGGGTGAGTTTTTACCAAAAGCAATTGATTCAGTGTTTGCACAGACACTAGAAAATATAGAAGTAATTGTAGTAGATGATAAGTCACCAGACAAAGATACACAAAAAGTACTTGATGAAATAGAAAAGAAGGTTCATGTTATAAGATTGGAAAAAAACAGTGGAGTATCAGTTGCACGCAATGAAGGTATCAAGAGAGCAAAATCAAATTATATCATGTGTCTTGATGCTGATGACACAATTGAACCAACATATCTCGAAAAGGTAAAGAATATTTTTGATGCTAATGCAAAGGTAGGTATTGTGAGTTGTGATTTACAGTGCTTTGGTGACAGAATTGAACAGTGGGAGTTGTGTGATCATATGACTATAGAGAATGCGTTGGTCAACTCTCCAGTTCATGGATCGTCCTGTTTTCGCAAGGATTTACATGACTGTGGAGGTGGTTATGATGCTAAGCTTCGTGGATATGAAGATTGGGATCATTGGCTTCGCATCATGAAACAGGGATGCATGGTTCGTGTAATTCCAGAGGTGCTTTTTAATTACTATGTGCGTCCTGAATCAAAGGTAAAGACGTCAAATAAAAATGCGAAGAAACTAGTTGAAAGAATTGTGCAAAATCATGATAATTTATACAAAGAACATTACGCGTATGTGGTTACGCAAAAACATGCGGAAACTGTAGAACTAAGTCGTATTGTACATTTGCGTGATGAGCAAATCGGTGAGCAATTGGATGTTATCACAAAAGAACGTGCAAAAATTGCAGAAATGCAATCATCAAAATTCTGGACATTGCGTACAAAATATGTAAATATTAAGACTGGATTGGCATTTGTATTTCGCAATCCAAGTAAATTTATAAAAAAACATTTTTCATAAAAATATGCGTGATAAGATAACGGTTTTTTGTTCTGTTTCAGCAGATGAGATTGAAAATGTGCGAACATGGCTAATCCCTTCGCTTAATCGCCAAAAAAATATTAATGAAATTAATCTTTACTTTATTAATTATACGGGAAATGGAATTATCTGGGATGGCGATACTCGTATTGGCAAAGTAGTCATAAAGGAGATTAGCGATGAAAAGCAAATGGGATTTGGCGAATCTCATAATTTTGCATTTGAAAAGATTAAGCCAACTGATCAATTTATCATTATTAATCCAGACGTCTCTCTTCATGAAGGATGTTTTGATGCACTTGGAGAGTGTTATGATAAAAGTGAAAATGTCGGTGTCGTTGAGGCGTGCCAAGTTCCGTTTGAACATCCAAAAGGCTATGATAAAAAAACAAATGAAACGGTGTGGGCAAGCGGGTTCTTGCTGTTTGTAAATTCGGATTTTTTTAAGAAAGTTGGCGGTTTTGATCCGTCCTTTTGGATGTATTGTGAGGACGTTGATCTTTCTTGGCGAAGCTGGCTGACTGGATACAAGGTTCTTTATTGTCCTGATGCAGGGGCATATCATTTTACAGGCGGGCATTTTGATTATCGTGATGATCGTTTTTATTTGGAGCAATATTGGAGTGCACGTAATTTTCTAGTATTGGCATATAAATATTTTGGACAGGCTGGATTAAATAAAGCAAGAAGATATTTGAATGCATCTCATTACCCAAAAGAGTTTAAACAATCCATTTTAAATGCCTTTGATGCTATTGACACTCAGTCATATGAAAAATTTTACAAGGAAAATAAAGATAAAATTTCAGAATTTGATAAAAAGATAAAAATTACAGGTTTTAATCAATATCATTGATTTATTTAATACAAAACAATGGAGCAAATTACGATCAAATATTGTACAACTGAAGATGAGTTAGAGAAAATACGTGATGAGCATGTAGGATTTAATGAATCTGTTTTTTCTCATATTGATGAGGGTGAGGATAAATTTTTGCCACACATATTAAATGAGGTATCGTCAGATTATGTATTGATTTGCTTGGAAAATGTAATTTTGCCTAGAAATATTTTTACGATCATAGAAGATGTCATTGGGCGTGCTAATGATCAGTTTGGTACTGAATTGTGGTCAATAATTGGAAATTACGGTGTAGAGTCAATGACGCATAAGACATTAAAATACCTTCGCGATCGTCGTAGTCAGATCTTGCCACAATCGTCTATAAATATGCGAACTGCAGAATGGATTGATGGTCGAGTTATTTTGCTTAATTTAAAAAACATAAGAACAAAAAATATTACATTGCCATATGTAGAAAAATCACACGAACTTAATACGGCACTTCTTTTATTTGAATCATACAAAAACGATCTTGCTGTTGGCATAGACTCCTTGCTGTATGTTTATTGCAAGAATGAGAAAAGGGATAATAAAGATGAAGATGATGAGGAATCTGGTAAATATAAAGATATAACAAATTATCTACAGAAAAATTTCATTAATCATAGTTTTTATACATTTTCTGATGATATTATTGTTCCGTTTAGTGATGAGTATTTGCAAAGAGATGTACGAGATAATAGAAATGATTTCTATGGCATGGTGAAAAAAAAGGCGACGCACAGTGCAGTGGCAAATAAAAAGGAAATTAATATAATTATACGCACACAACTATTGCGTGATGATTTTTTGAATCGGCTATTTGATACAATTAGAATTTCTCAGGCAAGTGCGCCTACATATATTTCATTACGTGTATTACTTGCAATTAATAACGTAGTTGATCAGGCAAAGGGTAATGTTCTTCTGACAGAATTGCAACAAAAATATGATGATATACAAATTGAGCCAATTTTTATAGAAAGTGATAGTAAACAATATCCGCGTGTAGCTGCTTTAAAACAATCAATTGACTCTATTAAAAATGATGATTCTTTTGTGTGGCTCGTTGATGATGATGACTTTATATTTCCGCATAGTTTTAATTTTATGAATTTGCTACATAAAAATATTCTTTTTGTTGCAAATTCTCTCATTTTTCATGAAGAATGGTCTGATGATAAAAAATCATCTTTACCAACCAAGTTCAAGCGGGGTAAATTATTTGATACGGCAGAATATTACAAGACTCTTGAGGGTGATAATAATGTCCCAGTTTGTTCTGTAATCTATCCTGTGAGTGTTTTACAGAAAGTTTTTGATGGATATGTATTATATGGTGACTATGCGGAAGATTTTACAATTTTTCTTCTCGCGCAACAGTATGCTCCTGTGAGGCATGTACCTGTTACAATCGCTGGTATATCGTATCGTGGTACAAATACAGTACATGACGAAGATCGTACACATTGGAGTCATAGTTACGCCACGTTTATGTCAGAGGTAGTTAATAGTGGTCATATGAATAATATGTCATATGATTATTTGGAGGCAGAAATGAACGCAGAAATAAAAAGAATAACAGGCGAAAAAAAATCTCTTCTCAGACAATTATTTTCTGGACAGCTTGGAGATGTCATGAACAAATCCGTGCCAATTTTGCGTGAGGAGGGCGTAGTAGCTTTTGTTAAATATGCATATCTATATAAAAAGTACGGACGTGGATATTTTCGAGATGGCATTGAGTCTGTGGAACAATAAAAATTTTATGGCACTTTCTTATAATTGTGGAGAGTGCTATTATATATTAGTAAAATAAAAATAAACATAATAATTATGAAACATCGATTACTTAGATGTGGAAAAGCTTTTTTTGTTGCAGGAATCTTTCTGCTTGTTGCTGTAGTTGGTGCAAATAATGTATTGGCACGTACAATTGCTGTGCCAGGTGAAGAATCAACTATTCATAATGGAATTAGTGCTGCTGAGGATGGCGATGTGGTATTAGTTTCTGCGGGAACATATTATGAAAATATCGATATAAAAAAACTTATCTCAGTTGTGTCAGAATCAGGCGCTGGGCGTACTGTTATACAAGGAGATCCAGATGAATCTGTAGTAAATATTACACACGTTAAGGCCGTAAGTAATGTAACGGCTAAATTATCAGGATTTACAATACGTGGTGGAAGAAGTGGTGAGGGTCGCGGCGGAGGCATATCCATTATAGATGCTGATCCAATCATAGAAGATAATATCATCACTTCAAATACATCCGCAAAGGATGGAGGTGGTATTCTGATCAGTCAAGAGGCACATCCTACTATTCGCAACAATCAAATTTCATACAACACAGCAACACGGTTTGGTGCTGGTATAGATGTGGTATATGGCTCGAATCCTCTTATCTATGATAATGATATTGTGCATAACACATCGAGTGGTCCAACATATGGCACTGGTTTAGCAAAGTGGGGCGCAAGTGGTGCAGGAATCTATGTGGATGAAAATTCATCACCGCAAATCATAAAAAATAACATTGCTGCTAATGCTGCTGATTTTTCTGGAGGAGGTATTAGTTTGCGAAAAGGAAGCTCATCTCAAGTAGAGGATAATGATATTTACAGTAATACAGCAACAACTGGTGCAGGTATTCATATTGAAGCTCAGGGAGGTGCGCCACAAATACGTAATAATGATATTTATGATAATCATGCGAATGTAACAGATACTTTCCCACATTCTGGTCTAGGTGGTGGTATTTCCGTATATAACGCATCTCGGCCAATAATTGTGAATAATAATATATCAAACAATGATGCATCACATGGTGGAGGTGCAATGGTAATTAGTGAAAATGCTGTGGCAACAGTTAGTGGTAATAGGATATATAGAAATAACACCTGGTGGGACACAGGCGAATGGGCAGGTGGTGGTATTTATGTTGCTGACTCAACTGCAACAATTACAAATAATGTGATTTTTGAGAACAAAGGAGGTCTGGGCGGTGGCATTGCTCTTTTGGACAATTCTAGTACAACGGTTGTAAATAATACTATTGTTGATAATTATGCACCACAATGGGATGGTGATGAAATAACACATCAAACAGGTGCTGGAATTTTTATTAAGGACTCTATATTAAAGGCAAAAATTGCAAACAATATAATTACGAGAAATACTGGAAATTTTCAGATTGTAGAATGGGGAAATGGAAAATCTGAGATCAATAATAATCTTATTAATAATGATAGTGCGGGTATTTATCATTATGGTATTAATTCTGAGATCTTTGATATAGTAGATCTAAATAGCAGACCTGGTGCTGGCGGAAATGTGAGTGGTGATGAGGGATTTGAGAATATTGGCAGCGATGATTATCATATTGCAAATGATTCAAAAGCAGTTGATCTGGGGATATCATCAAATGCTCCACGATATGATATAGACTATAATCTGCGCCCATACGGTTCAAAAGACGATATAGGAGCATATGAATACACAACAAGCAATCTTTCGACAAGCCCAGTTTACCGATTCTGGAGTGATGCTAAACAACGACACTTTTATACAATTGATCAAAAAGAGCGAGACTCTGTATTTGATCAATTTATAGTGAATCAATGGAAATATGAGGGAGTTGCCTACAGGGCAACCAAGAAGAGTGATTGTAGTGGTAGTGGTATTTACAGATTTTGGAGTGATCTATATCAAGGACATTTTTATACGGCCAAGGAGTCAGAAAGAGATTATGTCATAGATAATTATCCCGATAATATTTGGAAGTATGAAGGGACGAGATATTGTGCAAATACATCACAGGTGAATGGCACTACGCCATTGTACAGATTTTGGTCTGATACAAAGCATGGGCATTTTTATACTGCCAGTAGTGCTGAAAAAGCATACATTGAAGCAAATTACCCAGCGAATGTATGGAAATATGAACGTATAGGATTTTATGTTTATCCTGTGTTATAAAAAAGACAATGCAAAAAAGCGGTAAAACCGCTTTTTTGATATTTGGCAAATTGTAATTTGGTAGTTTACTTGCAAAGCTTGGCTAGTTGTGAATGGTATTATTTTACATAATACGCTATACGTTCATACCGCCATATATTTGATGGATAGTGTGTCTCAATATATTGTTTTTCTGTGAGACTTGATGTGTAAAAATGGCCTTGTTTTGTATCGCTCCAGAAGCGATATAAAGGAGTGCTGTCTGACACTTGGGACTTATATGCATAATATACAATGCCTTCATATTTCCAAATATTATCAGGATAATTATTTATAACAAAGTTTTTTTCTGTTTCAGAGATCGTGTAAAAGTGGTGTTGATGCTGATCAGACCAAAAACGATACACAGGATCAGCATTCCCATCCAATGCGTTAAATGCAATGCCTTCATATTTCCATATGTTGTCAGGGTAATTGTTAATTACAAAGTTTTTCTCCGTTTCAGAAATTGTATAAAAGTGCCCTTGCTTTGTATCAGACCAGAAGCGGTATACTGGCAGAGAACATGATTCGGTTGGAATTGTAGTATTTATTGTGTTTTGCAGAGAATTATAAGCATTCAATCTTCTAGAGCAAGATATATTATTTAGACTGGAAATATGATCACTACTTGCAAGTAAGGTGTTTTTTATTGTAGACGTAGAAGCAGATGAATTATGAGCATACATTAGTGCTACTGTACCACTGACAAATGGTGTAGAAAATGAAGTTCCACTTCCATAAACATGGCTTCCTTTATAGATTCCAAAAATTTTAGTACCTGGTGCAGCGATGTCCACTGATGTAGGGCCATAGTTTGAGAAGTCTGCTAGATTATCATCTTGATCAGTTGCTGCGACACAGATGATATTTGAAGAAGTATAATTACATGGATATGATGGTGTTACATCGTTATCGTCCCCAATATCATCACCTCCACCATTTCCAGATGCTGTGACAACAATACCAGGAAATGCATCAATTGCATTTTTTTCGATTTGAGAAAATTCTCCACCGCCAAAGCTTGCGTTGATCACTTTTGCACCGTTGTGTCTAGCAAAATCAATTGCTTTTAGCTCAGAATAAACATCAAAATCAAAACGAATTGCCATGATCTTGATGTGATTATATCGACTCATGCCAGCACCTTCAGAATTATTATTTGTATTAGATGCAACGATACTTGACACAAGTGTGCCGTGACCTTCCTCATCTCCTGCATCATTTGGGTCATTGTTGTCATTTACGTAATTCCATCCATGATTTGGACATCCGCCAGATATTGGATTGTTATTTTCATCAACACAACTGGCACCATCCCACATATTTGCAGATAATTCCATGTGATTGTAATCAGTTCCACTGTCAATTATAGCTACAACTGTATCTGCACTTCCACTATCTGCAATATCCCACATCTCTACGGTATCAATATCTGCATCATTTGTACCACTTACTCCGCCAACGCTTTGTCCTGTGTTTCTGTGTGCCCATTGATGTGAAAAATATGTATCGTTTGGCACAAATGATGGTGTTTTGATATAATTTGGCTCAACAATTTCCACAGCTTCATTTTTTGATAATTTTTCTATAAGTTCTTCTGTCGTCTTATCATCAGATGTAACTTTTGCAATATTTAATTCATCGATGTTGTCTTCTACAATAATGTCATGTGCTTGGGAGTTTCTATTGAGTGTTTGGATTAGTTCTTTTGATTGAGATTCTTCCGCTTTTGTTGTAACAGTAGTATCTTTATATTTTACAATTACTTCACCTTCAACATAGTTTTTTTCAGGTGCAATTGATTGCTTCCATGAAATAGCGGGCAAGTGTGATTGCGCGTGCGTTATTGTGGGGAATACTATTAAAAATAGTATTGATAGTAGGATGTATTTGTTTCTGTAGTTTTGCATAAGAGTTTATTGAGATTTACCCATCGGCAAACAGGTTGTCACGTCGCTAAGCATTTTTTTCTCAAAAGAGTGACACTGCGCAGTGATGTGTTATTACTTCTATTTAGAAATTAATAGCCAAATTACATTATTTCGTCTATAAAATCTTCACTTATTCTGTTTTGACATTGTTTCTTTATACCACTGTCTTGGATTTCTGTGCATTTTTGCAAATTTTTATCTTTAATTGCTTTATTTTTGAGACAATAGTCTTTATCGAGTCCACTTAAGTCATCGCATGTTTCAGTTGTTGTTGTATTAGTAAAACCACATATTTGATTACAATATGATTTTTTTTCTACATCTTCTATAGTAGCACATTCATTATTGCAATCTTCTCGTGTGATCGTGTATGCAGCATTTTCTTGAGTGTTGTCGAATGTATTAGTTGGTTCACTGGTAGTTAAATTGTCTGTAGGGGACTCTATAGGGTCCTCTATAGGTACCTCTATAGAGGTACCTATTTCTTTTTCTTCTTGTGTGCTTATGTCAGAATGACTTCTATTTATAAATAGGGTTATTACATAGTAGGCAAGTGCAACAAAAATGAATATATATAGGATTATTAGAAATTTTTTCATCGTAATTATTTTTAGAAGTGATTCAAAGTAGGTTTAGTATGTTTGTCATTTTAGTGGGTGATTTCTGACTTTCTAGATTCTCGCCTTCGTGGGAATGACAATAGAATGAGGTTTAATAAATTGAAACAATGTTAATTCCGTCTAAGTAATATTTCATAATTCTTTGCCAGTCCCAATCCTTGTCATTTGCGAGTGTA
>JAOZUJ010000013.1:0-3226 GCA_029938745.1 Candidatus Moraniibacteriota bacterium | reverse complement strand
TAAGTAATATTTCATAATTCTTTGCCAGTCCCAATCCTTGTCATTTGCGAGTGTAAGAGCTCCGTGTGCACTGATACCGACCATATGATTTCCGCTTTCCATAAGTTCTGATGTGCTTTTATGTGAAGAATTGTCCCAATAGTCACCATTGTAATCACCATAAGGGTCGGACACAGATTGACACCATGGATATAGTGTTGATCCCCAATGTTCCTCGAAGCTTCTAGTTTGTCCATCAGTCCATGATGAATAAGGTGTGAGTGCTACATCCGCTTCATGCTTTGCAATGTGGCCACGCGTTGATAATGCGCCCTCCTTGATGCGTGGATATCGTTGTTCCCATTCATAACCATGATATAGTTGATTACCAGGCGTTGCATTTACTTTAAATCCCTCGGTTGCATATGCAGTAGAATAAAGAATCTTCCAATAACCGTAGGTTCGATATGCTGTAGTCATAAGTTTATTATATTCCACTGGTCCCGTGCCTGTTATTTCACCCATACCCCAAATATATTGTTCTAGTGAAATTTCATTGATCACCCAAATGCGTTTTGTGCTGTTATTATTGCTATAGCGTAATTTGATTTTTCCGCGGTACTGTGAAAAATTCATTTCTGGGCGTACGATCTCAAATACCATGTCAACATGATTACCATCAGCGGATTCAAATGTGATTTCATCTGCAGTTGTTATCTCTGGTATGGATTCGTATATACGTAGTGTATGGTTGCTATCATCAAGATATTTCACCTTTGTTGTTGTATTTGCTGGAACTGTTGCAATTTTGGTGCCATTTTTATTTTTAACGATATACTCCTTGTTTGATTTAATGCGAAAAGAATTGTCTTGTAACTCACTTTCGGTGTAAGCATGTAGTCCTATTGTGATATTTGGTCCATATATGCCAGATATGATTATATTTTTTTCTGCTTCAGATGCTGTGTAAAAATGAGTTTCGTTAGATGTGTGCCAAAATCTGTATATTGGGAGCAAGTTTTCTTTTTGTGATGGATAAGCGTACCACGCAATCCTCTCGTATTTCCATGTATGCTCATCATAATTTTTAATAATATATTCTTTTTCTGACTCGCTCGCAGTATAAAAATGATGTCCATGCTTTGTAGACCAAAATCTATATACAGGGACAGTTTCTGCTAGTTGCGATGTGTGCACATTATATGCAATTCCCTCATATTTCCATACATTGTTGTCATAACTTGCAATCACGTGATCTTTTTCTTTTTCGGATGCTGTATAAAAATGTCCTTGATATAGATCGCTCCAAAATCTATGTACTGGTACGGTGTCTGGAATAGCATCTGTAGGTACATGATAAGATATTCGTTCATACTTCCAATAACCAGCGTGTGATGTATTGATCATGCCAAAAAATAAGAATGAAATTCCTATAAGAAAAAAGGATAATTTAATAGTATTATGATTTTTTTTGATATACATGTAACTTTTTATTTTTATGAATACTACATTAAATAGTATACCAAATATTACGCATAAAACCAATTAAATATTTCAATAACACAAAAATGTGGATAAGTCAATTTTTTTATAAAATGTGTTATAATAAAAAACAGTTTTATAAATAATTAAATAAAAATAAATATGAAAAAGTTTTTATATATTTTTCCAGTGATGGCATTGATGTTTGTAGCGAGTAATGTTTCTGCTGCACCTGAGGATGATTTTATGATTGTTGTACAGACAGATGTATTAGGTGGAGCATCTTCAAATACGCAATTTACAATTCCTACAGCTGGAACTGGGTATGGATACACTGTTGATTGTGATGATACTGGTCCAATGGAGGTAACTGGTGGACAGGGTGGAACATATACATGCAATTACGCAAGCGCGGGTACTTATGTGATAAGGATAGCAGGAACATTTCCGCAAATTTATTTCAATGATGGAGGTGATAAATTAAAAATTCAAGGCATACATCAATGGGGAACAGGAGAATGGAGAACGATGGATCGTGCTTTTTATGGGTGTAGTGATTTGAGAATCACTGATGATCAGGCGCCTGTTTTATCGAATACTACGGATATGGGTGGTATGTTTTGGGATGCTGTTAATATTGGAAGAAGTACAGGTACCTGGGATTGGGATACATCTACTGTTACAAATATGAATAATATGTTTAGAGGGGCAACTGACTTCAATGAACCTATTGAAAGTTGGGATGTCAGTAAAGTAGTATTGTTTGCAGGAATGTTTATGGGTAATACTGCATTTAATCAAGAAATTGGAACTTGGACGATAAATACTTCTGAAGATGTTAGAATGGATAATATGTTTTGGGATGCTACAGCATTTAATAAGGATGTCTCTAATTGGGACACTTCTCGAGTTATAAATATGAATCATATATTTACTAACGCGACGAGTTTTAACCAAGATCTAGGCTCAGGTGATGGAAGTGATTGGGATACCTCAAATGTTACAAATATGAATTCTATGTTTGCTTGGGCAACAGCATTTAATGGCGATATTTCAAAATGGGACACATCTTCTGTAACTGATATGGCAGATATGTTTTGGACTGCAACATCATTTGACCATAGTTTAGGAAGTTGGGATGTGTCTGAGGTGGAATCTATGGGTGGAATGCTTGTAGATTCGAACATATCTGTAAAAAATTATGATGACACGCTAGTTAAGTGGAATGAATTGCCGACATTGGTTAATGATGTATATTTTGAAGTAGATAGCAATTATTGTAGTACAGCAGCAGTTGCAGCAAGAAATCACATGATGGACACTGTAGGCAATGGTGGGTATAACTGGACTATTGATGATGGAACTCTTGGCGCTGGTTGTCCACCACCAATAATCTCAGAAACAACACAAGTTTCAACTCCATCAACAGACACAACACCAAATTATACTTTCAACACAGATAAGGCAGGGACAATAGCATACGAAGGAAGTTGTTCTAGTGAAACAACAAATGCGACAATAGGAAACAACACAATAACATTAAATGAACTTTCACCAGGAACATATAGTAACTGCACAATTCAAGTGACTGATAGTTCAAGCAATGTATCAAATACACTGAGTATATCAACTTTCACAATAGAAAATCAACCAGAAAGCCTATATAGATTCTGGAGTGAAAAAAATAAATCACATTTCTATACAGCCTCTGAAGCAGAAAAAGATTACATCATAGCACATTATGATGATTATGTATGGAAATATG
>JAOZUJ010000066.1:1618-5318 GCA_029938745.1 Candidatus Moraniibacteriota bacterium | reverse complement strand
GTGACCCGATTTGACTTGCAAGACGAATGCGCTGTGCCTCACCACCACTGAGTGTGTGTGCGCTACGTGATAATGTGAGATACCCAAGTCCTACTTTGTCTAAAAAACTGAGTCGTGATATCACCTCTTTAATAATTCTGTCACCTATAATCTTTTCTTGTGTATTTAATTTTAGCTTTTCAAAAAATACAACTGTATCAGTAATTGTCATTTCTGACACACTGTGCAAGTTTTTACCACCCACACGAATCCACGACACTTCTTTTTTATAGCGACTACCTTTGCATGCACTACACGGTTTACGTGACATGTATTGTTCTATATCTTTACGCACATTATCAGATTCTGACCGCTTATATCTATCCTCCAGAAATCCTACGATTCCCTCCCACTTGATATTAAATTTCCACGTACTTCCTTTTTTACTACGCAAACTAACTGCAATTTCATCAGGATCCTCATCCTTGTCCGCCTGGTTATCCTTGGGATTTCCGGCGGGACCATAAATCAAAATATCAAATTGTTTATCCGTGAGATCACGCAACCGCTTGTTATCGGGAATATGATAATGTTGTAAAACTGCGCGAAAAATTGCTCCATAATATGAATTACCTTTTTTATTGCTCCACGGCAAAACACCACCTTGTGCTATCGTTTTGTTTTTGTCAGGTATTGCTAGATTCCAGTCGATTTCTTTTTTTGTACCCAATCCCTCACATGCAGGGCATGCTCCATAAGGTGAATTGAAACTAAAAAGCCGTGGCTCCAAATCTGGAAATGTAATTTCTGGATGACTAGGACAAGCAAATTTTTGATTGAAAGTTTGTATTTTTTTTATGTTATCTTTTCGAATATATACTAGTCCGTCTGCAATCTTAAGCGAAATTTCTACAGCTTCAAAAATACGTGAAATATTTTCATCATTTACTTCAATTGTATCTACCACGACATCAATATCATGTTTTTTATGTCTATCTAATTCCAATTCACTTACCTCATCAAGATTTATAACTTCACCATTAACATAAGCTTCCAAAAATCCTCTATCCCAATAATCAGAAAAGAGCTTCAAATATGTGCCTTTACGTGAACGCACCACAGGCGCACAAATCTCTATCAAACCTTTATTATCAGAAATAATTTGTGAAACCATTTCATCTGTAGATAAAACAGTAATAGCCTTGTCGCATTTTGGACACACAGGAACTCCAATCTTTGACCACAAAAGACGTAGATAATCATGTACTTCCGTTACAGTTCCAACAGTTGAACGAGGATTGTGCGATGTCGTCTTTTGATCAATTGAAATTGCAAGTGAAAGACCCTCGATCATATCAACATCCGGCTTATCCATCTGTCCTAAAAATTGTCGTGCATAACTTGAAAGACTCTCTAGATAACGACGTTGGCCTTCTGCAAAAATGGTATCAAAAGCAAGTGTTGACTTTCCGCTGCCAGAAAGTCCCGTAAAAACCACAAAAGCATCTCGCGGAATCGTGAGATTTATATTTTTGAGATTATGTTCCCGAGCACCCTTGATCACAATAACATTGCGTTTTTCGTTTTTCATAAGTTACACAAGTATATATCAAAAACAACTCTTTTTCAAGAGTTGTTTTTACTTTCAACAATTTTATGCACATTATTTAATATCTTCTTTTTTGGCATTTACAATAAACCAATTAAATCCAGTTGACTCATCTATCGTTTCTGATAATTCTACTTTAAACCCTGTACAATTGTCGTCATTGTCATCGCAGTTTATTTGTGATACTGCAAGTGATTGTGTAAGTGGACTTTGTGGTGTAAGTAATACCATGCTATCAGATTGTATAGCTGTAGTTTTTATTGTTATTTCTTTTGTGTTGTCAGCACCAATCATGCCTTGTCCAGCAATTGCAGCCTTACCCATTACCTCAACTTGCACACTGTCCACATTTAGCTCACTCGTCTCAATCACATCTGCAACAATTGTCGCTACATTGAGCACTCCAGCTAATGTCAGATCACCAGCATCATCTGTATATACAAGTTTATCTGCATCTAGTGCAATCATCATATTTTTCAATTCAGTCTGCATACTATCAACTATCTCCATATCTGATTCTAATGCATTCATACGTGTTTTGACTTGATCGATCAAATTTAATTGTGCACTTGTAATTGAATATAGTTCTAGAATATCAGCATCGATTTCATTTAACATTTCTGATGCTATAACAAATTTATTTCCTGTGTCCACTTGTAATTCTTGTACTGAATTTACCGTCGCTTTTAATACTAATTCACTTGTGTTTGTAGTAATCAAAGTATTTTGTTCCTGAATTGCTTTTACTGTAAGTGGAATAAATTCTGTATATTTTAACCCTTTTGTTCGTTCTTTATTGTCCTGTGTTAAAACGATTGACGGCATCACACTTTCTACTTCCTGTGCAACAAAACCAAATTGTGTACCTTGCATACCATTATCCAATGGATCAATCCACTCATATGATACAGGATTGAGATCAAGAATCGTATCTAATCCATTACCAATCGTGATAATGTCTTTCTTATGCCTCTCATCTGAAAGTGCACCTGCAGCACCAACTGCGTATGCTGTACCATTTACATGCAGTTTATAACTTGGAAACTTTGTACCGAGACCCGTGCGACCATCTTCTACAATTAATCCAGCAATCTGCTGACAATCTTCTGCACCTCCGCCATCAACATTGCCTAGAGATACCCATCCTGGTGGACATGTTTGGATCGGCAAAATATCGTATTCAATAGTTAAATTTTTAATATGAACACGTGCTAAATTAGCCTCTGGATCAGGCGTATTACCAGTAGAATGTGGATCATGAAACATGTCACCAATCGTAATTCCCTGCCCAATCCAGTTTTCTTGCTCGTGACCACCCTCTAAATGCACTGAGCCAACTCCACCACCACTATAAACGTATCCGTCTAACCACAATCCACCATCACCAAAATCATTTGATAAACTTGCCGCTCCTTCAACAGATATACTTCCAGTTGGCATGCCATTTGAGCTCTCAAATCGAAGTGCCCATGGTGCCTCAACATACATTGTGCCTCCAGACTGATATATTTCACCATCACCAATCTCCACCGCACCAGCAAACTTTGCTGCTGTACCTGTACTAGCCGGATCCACATAGTATGCTGTATTATTACGGTCATAGAAAATATCTGTACGTAAGTCAGTTATATCTGTACGATTTAATCGTGACGTACTACCTGGATCAAGATAGTATCCTGTATTATCCCAATCATATAATCGATCAGCAAGATAAATATCTGTAGAATCAGCTGCAGAATTACCTACATACATAGCTCCATGTGTATATGTAGTATTGAGCATTGATGTGCCAGCAGGATCTACATAATAGCTTGCATTATTGCGATCATAATATCGATTTGCCGTTACACTACCGTTAACATCCATCCTTTGTGATGGAGAAAATGTGCCAATTCCAATATTTCCACCAACATCAATACGCATGCGCTCATTATTATTTGTTTCAAATGTAAGTGCATTGCTATCATTAGTTCCTAATATTGCAGTTGCACCAAAAACATTTCCATTTTGTACAAAAAAATTATCATCAAGGGCATCATAAATTGTATTTTCTGTCGTTGTATCAATACTTGTCACACCAGCAAGGCTTGTTATGGTAGTTGTGCCATTAAG
>JAOZUJ010000066.1:0-1518 GCA_029938745.1 Candidatus Moraniibacteriota bacterium | reverse complement strand
GTTGTACCATTTAAAAATGTTGGTCCAGAAAATGTTGATGTTCCTGTTACGTTTGTGTTACCTATTACTGTTGTATTACCTTCAATAATTGTGTCTCCAACTATGTGCGTATCTCCTGTAATATTTGTATCACCTACAACTGTCAGTGGTCCTGTAATATCTGTTTGTGCTAGTGTTGTAATATTTGTCACCGTCAGATCTGTCACATCAGCATTGATAGCTGTAAAGTATTGTATAATCTCCTGCCCTAAAATATCTGAAATTGTTTCATTGATCCATCCAGAGCCATCAAACGTAAGTACATTATTTACTGCTGGATTATGATTAACATCTGTAGAATCATCCAAGTCAGCCTCAATCACAGTACTAACTGTGCCACAGCTCCAATATTCTTTTCTCGTATCCCAATAGAGCATTTCTCCATTATTTTTACATTGAATTGTGCCTGCTGATGAAATCACTACGTCACTCTTATCCAAGTCACCAAAAACAACACCTGTTGATTTTCTGCACTCCCATTGTTCTGTGCCCTTTTGCCATTGCAAAATATGATCATCTTTTACGCAAGAAAGATAACCATCTACAATCTGTATAGAATTTTCATCATATCTGAACTGCGGTGAAACATTCACCTCTTTAATGTATATTCTCTCTGTGACAAGACTGGAATTATTTGCAACTTGCTCTGATTGCATGTTTTGTTGCTCCTGTGCATGTTCTTGTGCTGATACTCTAATATTATCAACAACACCTACTATAACAAGAATTATAATAAAACTCGTTGCAATTGCGCCAAGTGTTAATGACGATTTATGTTCTCTTTTATAAGTTGATTTTTGTGAGTCTAAGAAGTTGGGAGACTGATTTTGTTTTTTATGCATAGAGCGCACACATTAGTTTTTTAGTTTCTTCAGTATAACATTTTTTTATCACACTGTATAATTTATTGAAAATCATACCACCACATTCTTTTTATATTATATCAAAAAATAAACTACCTCTTTAATGACGTCATTAAAGAGGTAGTTAAATATGTATTTGTTTTAGTCTAGATCTCAATATCCTCCTTAACAATTCCCTTAGTAACCTTGATATCTCCATGTTTTTCAAAGATGTGACCACCTGCTGGTTGTCCTTTTACTTTCATTGTGTATGTTCCATCTTCTGTTAATAGATAATATCTTCCTTGTATGTCTGTTACTGTGAAATGTACTCTTTGATTGTTTTGATATAGCTCTATTAATGTGAAAGGTATTGGACTTTTTGTTTCTTTAGAGGTTACTGTTCCATAGTGTTTTCTTGTTTTCTTAATAATTAAGAAAATTGTTGTTATTGCGTATATTCCTAGTACTAGGTAGTTTATCCAATGAGGAAAGTTAAAAGTTATGTAAATTGTGTAGAGGAATCCTCCTATGAATACTATGTAGAGGAATATGTTCCATAAAGTTTTCATTATGATCTTTTTTGATATTCCTTGTACGTAGTTGTCCCAATTTACTTTTTCTTGGTTTAGAGCGA
>JAOZUJ010000167.1 GCA_029938745.1 Candidatus Moraniibacteriota bacterium | reverse complement strand
AGTGCACCGGTTTTCGTAAATACGTCCATTCTTTGCATATACACATCTCCTGTTGTAAATGCTGATTCTCCCAATGAGATCAGCTTATCTGTATTTTTCACACAGATAAACTGACCTCCCAAAAAAATATTAGTATTTCTTTTTTGGCACTTCGTCAACACCACCATCATTCCACGGATTACATCGGCCAATACGTTTTGTCCCCATCCACACTCCACGCAATACGCCATAGCGCTCTATGGCTGTATACGTATATTCTGAGCACGTTGGATAAAATCGACACGTTTGACGCGAAGAAAACTTCGACAACAGTCCATGGTCTGGTGAAATCGTCTTTTGATACATTGTGATCAATTGTAAAACAACTATTTTCATTATATATTCATAATAATATATTATCCAAAGCAAAACAATAAGTTTGCTTACACATTTTACTGCAAAACCACACTTTTGTCCAGTCAATTACACAATTTTTTCTTTTACAAATAATATTTCTTATGTATAATACAGCCAGTATCTTAAAAAAATCATAAATTTATACTCACTCATGCAAGGGAGAAAATTATGTTACCCCGATTAACAATTCGTAATCACACACTCGAGCCCATAATACAAGGTGGCATGGGTGTTGGCATTTCGCTTCCTTCGTTAGCTACTGCTGTCGCAAGAGAGAATGGCACTGGCATCATTTCTAGTGCACTTCTTCATGAAATCACAACAAAAAAATATGGTACTAACATTAGTGCTCACGATGCAATGTTTGAAGAAGTGTCTGAAGCACGATACAATGCACCACGCAGTGGCGCAATTGGTACTAATATTATGGTATACGCTGTCAGAGATTATGAAAGTAGCGTGCGTGGATCTGTAAACGCTGGAGCTGATCTTATCATCTCAGGTGCTGGACTACCCATTGCACTGCCAAAAATTGTTGGAAAAGCTGATATTGCATTAGTTCCCATCGTGTCATCATTACGTGCACTCAAAATTATCTATAAAAAATGGATGAGCAAAGCAAACAGCTACCGCGAAATAGACGCTGTTGTTCTTGAGGGTAGACGTGCCGGTGGACATCTTGGATTCAAAGTGGATGAAATCACCAATGAATCAAATAAATTGGAAAATTTATTTGATCCAATCAAAGATTTTGCAATGAAAAATGGTGACTTTCCAGTGATTGTTGCTGGTGGCATCTATACACATGCTGACATTCTTTATTGGCTCAATCGTGGTGCTGATGGCGTACAAATGGGCACACGATTTCTGGCAACAGAAGAAAGTACGGCAAATGCCACTTTCAAAAATGCCGTAATTCGATGCACAAAAGATGACATCATCATCTCACATCACAAAACAAACCCACCCGGATCACCAAGTGGCATGCTATTTCGCATCATCAAACAATCGCCAATGTTTCAAGCTGGCGCCAATCGAAAACCACTGTGTACCAAAGGTGCCGTATTACAAAAAGACTCTGACGGAAAGTATACAAAATGCAATGCA
>JAOZUJ010000065.1 GCA_029938745.1 Candidatus Moraniibacteriota bacterium | reverse complement strand
TGATGTTTTTAAAAGTTAACTACCCCTTAAAAGGGGTAGTTAACTGGGTCATTAATCAATGATTAATCATTGATTATTTATTTTATGATCACGCCACCACCAAGGCATTGCTGTCCATCATAAAATACTGCATATTGGCCTGGTGTAATTCCATGATCTTTGCTCTGTAACTTTACATGTACATTTGTTGCATCTTTTACATCAATATCACAATCATAAAAATGTTCACCGTGTCGTAATTTTACTTGTAATGCTTTTTTCGTTGGCTTGCCTGATATCCAATTAATACTTGATACGTCAAACTCATCACGTCTTTGATCATCACCAGAAAACCCATGTGTAAGATATACAACATTTTTTTCCACATCTTTATCACACACATACCACGGACCACCATTGATATAAACGCCACGCCTTTGTCCAATTGTATAAAAATAAAATCCATCATGCTCGCCTAATTCTTCATCAGTTTCTTTTTCTATAAATTTACCCCTTTTTACACCAAGATGTTCTTTTACGAAATCCCTAAATTCAATTTTTCCCAAAAAACAGATTCCTTGCGAATCCTTCCGTCGTGCCGTTGCAAGGTTATGCTTGCGCGCATATTCACGCACTTCTTTTTTCTCCATATAACCAATCGGAAACATTGCTTTTTGTAATTGAGATTGCGTCATCATTGCGAGAAAATAAGTCTGATCTTTAATAGGATCTGGCGCACGCATCAACTGTACACTACCATCAGAATTTTCTTCTATTTGTGCATAATGTCCTGTCGCAATCTTATCAAAATTCTTTCCGTACTTATCATAAAAAGCACCAAACTTCACTTCTCGATTACACAACATGTCTGGATTTGGTGTCAGGCCATTTTTTACCGCATCAATCGTGTAACTCACAACTTTCTCATGATATTCTTTTTGCATTGAAACAATCTCTAATTTCACATCACACTGTGCACACACTTTCTCTACATATGACAGATCTTCTTCCCATGGACACGCACCCAAAAAAGACATCTCATCCTCAAGCCAGATCTTGAGATAAAACGCTGTAACATCATGACCTTGTTTTTTGAGTAAGTGAAGTGCAACAGAACTATCCACTCCACCACTTACCAATACTGCTATTTTCATTGTCCTGCTAATACATCAAATAATGACTCATCCAAAAGGAATTGCCACAAAAATGAAAGTACAATTACAAAAATAACAAAATAAATTGCTGCTTTGATAAGAAATTTAACCATATTATTTTTATTAATAATTCGTTTGTAAAAATTTATCCACTATGTGCGCAACATTCTCCGCACTTTCTGCTTCCATCAATTGTACTCTGAGAGCACTTGCATTTTCAAATCCGTTTGCATACGCTTTGTAGTGCTTCTTCATTATTGCAAAATTTTTCACATCTGTAAAAAGTTCACTAAACAATTGTGTATGTTCTACCATCACGCGCAACCTTTCCTCAACTGATACATCCACTACATCATCTGTAAATAACCGCGGATTTCCAAACACGCCACGCCCGATCATGATACCATCACACCCAGTCTCCTGTGCAAGTTTTTTTCCCTGTGCGATTGTTGTGACATCACCATTTCCAGAGATCAATGTGTCTTTTTGAATATCATCACGCATGCTCACAATATGTGACATGAGGTCCCAATGTGCTGGCACTTTACTCATTTCTTTACGTGTCCGTAAATGTACTGTCACATGTGCAACATTACTTTCCAAAATATGCGGTAACCATATATCAATTTCCTCTTTATTAAATCCAATCCGCGTCTTTACACTTACTGACATGTCTCCAGCTCCCGCAAGCGTTGCTGCAATAATATCCCTTGCGAGCGTTGGCTCTTGAATCAGCGCTGCACCTGTTCCTTGTTTTACAATATTTTTCTCTGGACAACCCATATTGATATCGATACCATCAAATCCAAGTTTATTGCACAGTTGTGCGACCTTCTCAAAATTTGCAGGATTTATACCAAATACCTGTGCAACAACCGGTCGCTCACTTTCATCAAACCATAAGTGATGCATGAGTTTTTCACGTCCCTCTGGATGCACAAGTCCATCCACACTTACAAATTCTGTAAAAATAACATCAGGTGTAGAATATTTCGCAATAATTCGCCGAAAAGCTGCATCCGTCACATCATACATTGGTGCAAGTGCAAAAAATGGTTTATCTAATTGTCCCCAAAATCCTTTTTTGACCATAATTTTTATCTTATATATCTATCATACCACACTTGTCCAAATCGTTATTATACACAGGCTACATCAAAAGTACAGTATGACACTATTGACGAAATGGCAAAAAGGTGTTATAGTCTCACTGTTAACTGTAGTCTTAACAATTCATTATAACCAGGAGAACAAAAGAGATGGCAATAATTACAGGACAGTTAGATCGCATTGTATTCAAAAATCTTCACAAGCATATGCAACATCGGAAAGTCAATAATTTTGCAACACATGACAAGCGTGATTTAATGATCATTGTGGTTGACGTTAGCGATATCGACGAGATATCTCACATTCGAATTGTAGGTGCAAATCAATTAATTCCATCAGAACTTGATGCTATCGAAGAAATTTTTATGAGTTGCTTTGAGCATAACTTTGTCCGATATGAGGAGAAATCGAAAGGCAATGAACTGCACTTAGTACCCGAGAAAATTTTACCGGGAGATTTATCGTCTGAGGATATGATTCTCCTCATTCAACAAGCACAAGTGAGAATGGATGAAACACCTTGTTTGCAGGAATTTATTTCTTATATTTTTCGTGCAACTCAAAAACTCACAGATGAGATTTGCCTCCTTTTTGAAGAAAGACAAATACGGCGTCTAAAGGAATCTTTTCTGCCAGCTGTGGCTGGGCTAAAATCTTTTGCAACAATGGACAGTTGGGACATATGCATCCTGCGAGAATCCTATACGAATAAAGACAACTAAAAACAACCCTCCAAGATCACGGACAGCGCAAGAGGTATCAGAACAACTGTTCTGGTACCTCTTTTTTCTTTTTATGATATACTTGTGCACAGGAAGTGCCATTTAAAAATACTTTATGACCACATTTGATACATCACTTGCAAAATTATCTAGAATCTCAGAAACACATGCAAAAAAATTAGAAAAGCTCGGTCTTTTTACAGTAAAAGATCTCCTTTATCATTTCCCATCGAGATATGATGATTTTTCACATATTTTTAATATTGATGAACTTGTAGAAGATTCAAATGCAACTGTTACTGGATATATTAGTAATGTCAAAACAACACGCATTTATAAAAGGCATCTCACGATCACGTCAGCAACAGTTACTGATGACACCGACTCAATTGAGATGATCTGGTTCAATCAAGCTTTTGTAGAACAAACACTACAAACTGATAAAAAATTACGCGTAAGTGGAAAAGTCGCACTGAGCAAAAAAGGCGCTATACAATTCAATTCTCCAAATGTAGAGAGACTCGAGCGCGTACCAACCAGCACCGGCAGACTTGTACCAATTTATCCCGAAACTGCTGGCATCACATCCAAATGGCTTCGGTGGCAAATTCAAATGATTCTCTCGAAAGATATAACATATGACGATCCAATTCCAAAAAATATATTAGATAAATTGAATTTACAATCTCTCGGCGACGCACTCAAAACAATCCATTTCCCCAAAACAGAATTAGAAGTTGAGTATGCATCAAAACGATTTATGTTTGAAGAAATGTTCTTGTTACAATTGATCACACTTCGTACACGAGCGGCATTGTCCAAAGAAAAAGCAACTGAAATTCCATTTGATAAAAAAATGATCCAAAACTTCATTGCCACACTCCCATTCAAACTAACAGATGCACAAAAAACAAGTTCATTTCAAATCCTAAAAGACATGGAGAGATCAACTCCCATGAACCGATTATTAAATGGTGATGTTGGTGCTGGTAAAACACTTGTTGCTGCAATTGCAGCACTCCAAGCACTTGAATCTGGACACCAAATAGCAATTCTCGCTCCAACAGAAGTCCTCGCGTCACAGCATTTTAATACATTTCTCACATTATTTGAAAAAAATGATCACTCAATTGGACTTCTCACTGGTGCACATAAAATGTACGGTTCCCACCCAGCACTTGTACAAGATGTAACACGCCAAAAAATGCTAAAACTTATCAAGGGTGGAGATATCCAACTTGTGATTGGTACACATGCTGTAATTCAAGATGATGTCGCATTTAATGATCTTACTCTCATCGTCGTGGATGAACAACAGCGTTTTGGAGTAGCACAACGTGCAACACTTGCACAAAAAAGTATTGATAGTGATGATGGCAATAAAAAAGCAGTACCACACTTCCTCACCATGACAGCCACACCAATTCCTCGCACATTTGCACTAGCTCTTTTTGGCGATCTTGACGTTTCACTTCTCGATGAAAAACCTGGCAACCGCAAAGAAATAAAAACACAATTAGTCCACCCAAATAATCAAAAAGATATATATGACTTTATTAAAAAAGAAATAAAAAATGGACGACAAGCGTATATCATACTTCCACTTGTTGAAGAATCCGACGCACTCAAAAATGTCAAAGCTGCAAAAGAAGAATGTGTTCGACTAGAAAAGGAAGTGTTTATAGATCAAAATCTCGGACTCATGCACGGACGTCTCAAATCAAAAGAAAAAGAAAGTCTGATGACAGAATTTAAAAATGGCAAAATTGATATACTCGTATCAACATCCGTCGTTGAAGTCGGAGTTGATGTACCAAATGCAACGGTTATGATAATAGAAAATGCAGAACGATTTGGTCTCTCACAGCTCCATCAATTCCGTGGTCGCATCGGTCGCGATAAATATCAGTCATATTGTTTCCTATTTTCAGATCATGCCAACAGTCAACGTCTGCGCGCAATGGAAAAACATTCCGATGGATTTAAGCTCGCTGAAATTGATCTCAAACTCCGCGGACCGGGAGAATTCCTCGGAGCAGCGCAAAGCGGACTGCCAGACGGTGCGATGAAAAACATCGCCAACACAAAACTCGTAACACTCGCCCGCACACATGCAAAAAACCTACTCATCTCCGACCCAACCCTCAAGAAATATCCCCAACTAAAAAAAGAAATCGCCCATTACTACAAAAATGTACACATGGAATAATAAAAATTGTTCGAATCCTATCAGGCCAACAATTCTTAATCAAAAAAACCACCCCACATAAAGAGGTGGTTTTTAAAAATCTATATTAGTTATAATACCCACTAGCATCAGAAGTAGCAGTATAAGTAACAGAACCTGTATATGATCCTGAAGGTTGTGAAGGTGATACATCAA
>JAOZUJ010000166.1 GCA_029938745.1 Candidatus Moraniibacteriota bacterium | reverse complement strand
CATGCACATCAGATTGTAACTGCTTGATATCAACTTCAGGTATATCATATTTTATATCTCCTGCAAGTGTTATGATGCGTGCTATCAGATTTCCCAAACCATTTGCCAAGTCTGCATTGTATTTTGCGTCCATTTTGTCCCATGATATATCATTGTCTTCGCCAAAATTTCCCTTTGTCAGCAGTAGGTACCGCGAACCATCTACACCATATCGCTCCACCATTTCACTTGGCGATATGACATTTCCAATTGACTTGCTCATCTTTTGTCCATCAACTCCGATAAATCCATTGATAAAAATTTGTTTACTTGTAGGTAAATCTGCCGCCATGAGCATCGCTTGCCACATTGCACTTTGTTGCCGCAAATTATCTTTGCCCGCAATTTGAATTGCATTTGGACAATCTAGCGTTCCCCAAAACTTCTCAAATACTGTTTCTTCGGGCCTGCCCGTCTGATTATCCGAAGGATTATCGTCGGGCCAGCCTAAAGTTGAAATATAATTTGTCAGTGCGTCAAACCACACATACATTACTTGAGAATCATCACCTGGAACTGGCACGCCCCATGGCATCTTATCTGCTACTCGTGAAATTGAAAAATCTTGCAATCCTCTCCCTACAAAAGCACTTATCTCATTGAGTCTTTTTTTAGGCACAACAAATTCAGGATTCTCTTTATACAACTCCAATAATTTTTCTCCAAATTCGCTGAACTTAAAAAAATAATTTTCTTCTTCAATAAGTTCAAGTTCTTTACCTGGGTGCAGTGGACATTTTCCATTATTAAGATCACTATCAGTCTTTTCCAATTCACATCCAACACAATATTTCACGCTGTATTGTTTTTTATAAATATATCCGTTTGCGTCTACTCGTCGCCACATCTCCTGCGCAGCACTAACATGATGTTCGTTCGTTGTACGGATAAAATGTGTGTACTCGAGATTGAGCATTTTTTTGAGATCATCAAATTTTGCAGCGTATTCATCTACGTATTCTTGTGGGTCTCTGCCTACCTCAGTCGCATTTTGCAAGATCTTTGCACCGTGCTCATCTGTGCCAGTATTAAAAATAACTTCATTTCCAATCAATTTCTCAAACCGCGCACGAACATCTGCATAAACAATCTCACTCGCAAAACCTATATGAGGCTCTGCATTTACATATGGCAATGTTGTTGTGATATAAAAATTTTTATTCATATTTTTTTCTTTAATATATGTATTAGCATAAATGAAATATGCCATCAATGCAAATGAAAAGCCGTTGTAACTAATGTTCTAGTTACAACGACCTTTGTTCATGATTTGCGACGATCATAATCATCTACATAATCATCACGTTTGTATTTACGACGATCACGAAATATTTTAACACAATTACGTCCACCGTGCTTAGCTCGATACGCAGCCTCGTCTGCTCGTGCGACAATAGACATTAATTCCATCGAACTATTCTTCGGCACAAAGCATGCACCAATACTTGCTGTGACAGAGACTCCTCCTTCTGTAATTC
>JAOZUJ010000012.1 GCA_029938745.1 Candidatus Moraniibacteriota bacterium | reverse complement strand
ACGTGGTCCATTGGCCGGACCTGTTGTTACGGGCGCATGTGTTATCAAAGATATCGCAGATTTTGAAAATGCACCAGATGAAAATAAGTGGAAGCTGGTGAGAGATTCAAAATTGTTAAGTGAAAAGCAGAGAGAGGAATCTTTTGAATTTATACGTGAGAAATTCTTTGTGGGCGTGGGGAAGTGCAGTCCAAAAGCAATTGACGAAATAAACATTTTGCAAGCAACGTTTTTGGCAATGAAAAAAGCGCTTGATGCACTAGAAAAAGAAATCGATAACGATGGAATTTATACAGAAGCAGAAAAAATGATGATTATGATTGATGGAAATCAATTATTACCAAATTTTACACGAGAACAAATGACTGTTGCAAAAGGGGATCAAATATCAAAAAGTATTGCAGCAGCATCAATTATCGCAAAAGTTGTGCGAGATAAAATGATGGCTCAATATGACAAAAAATACCCAGAGTACGGATTTGCGAGACACAAAGGATATGGCACAAAAATACACATGGAAGCATTACAAAAATACGGCGCAACACCAATTCACAGAAAAAGCTTTAAACCTGTAAAAAATGTTTTATAATAAATTGTGGTAATCGGATCACTAAGTCTGGCGACATGGTTACTGATTTATTTTTTCTTTTTTGGTTTGTAACCTTCAAGTTTGTCGGGGCGATGGTTGGGGCAAGTTTTATCTGAACATCTTTCTGGGATTGTTTTTGTTCCTTCCATCATGAGGGCTCCACATTTTTTACTATTCTTTTTATAATTGCAAAATTTACCAGTTGGCTTTGCCTTGATCGCATTCTTGCAGTCTGGATATTCTGTGCAACTATAAAATACACCAAAGCGTCCGTTACGTTCGCTCATTTCACCTTTTCCACACATTGGACATTTTACACCCGTTTTTCTTTTTTTTGCTTCTTTGGGATCTTCTTTGATAAATTTGCATTTTGGATAATTGTGACAGGAGATAAATCTACCATATTTTCCGTCACGTTCTACAAGTTTTCCATCTTTGCATTTTGGACATGCTTCTCCAGTTTCTTTGGGTCCTTCTAACTCTTTTCCTTCCATTGTTCGTGCACCATCACAATCAGGAAATTTTTTACAACTGAGAAATTTGCCGTTTTTGCTTAACTTGATGATCATCTTTCCTTTACATTTTGGACATTTCATTTTTGGATCTGCGTCACCGAGATCAGTTGCTTTGTCTAGTTTTTCTTTTGATTTCACATCTTTTGTGAAGGGCTTATAAAACTCTGCAATTGTTTGTGTGTAATCACGTTCACCGCGAGCAATCTCATCTAATTTATCTTCCATCTCTGCAGTGAATTCATCATTAATATATTGTTCAAAATGTGCCCAAAGGAAATCACTTACAACTTCACCTGTATCAGTTGATTTGAGTGCGCTTCCTTCTTTTTCGACATAGCCACGTGTTTGAATTGTGCGAATAATAGAAGCATATGTACTTGGACGACCAATACCACGACTTTCCAGTTCTTTGACAAGACCTGCTTCAGAATATCGCGATGGGGGCAAGGTTTCTTTTTCTTCAGTATGAAACTTTTTCAAATTTAATTTTTCATCTTTTTCTACTTTTGGCACTTCTGTATCTTCGCCACGCGCTCCTGGATCAGCTTCTAGCCAACCAAGTGAAAGAATGCGTGAACCGGTTACTGTAAAGTCTGGAATTTTATCACCAGTAACATTTGCAATGATGCGTGTTTGCTTTGTCTGTGCGTCTACCATTTGTGATGCAATTGCACGACCGCGGATGAGTGTGTATAGTTTTTTCTGATCAGGTGTTGTACCAGCATGTTCTATTTCTGCATGCGATGGTCGCACAGCCTCATGTGCTTCTTGAGCATTTTTGCTTCGTGATTTAAATATGCGATATTCATGTTTATCATCGCCAAATTCACGAATAATTACTTTTTTAATTGTTTTAAGAGCTTCTTTGGAGAGTGTTGTCGAGTCTGTACGCATATACGTGATGTGTCCTCCTTCATAAAGTTTTTGTGCGGTACGCATTGTACGAGATGGAGAAAAACCAAATCGAGAAGATGCAGTTTGTTGAAGTGTTGATGTTGTAAAGGGCGCTTTTGGTTTTCTTTTTCGTGTTGTTTCTTTTACATCTTTGATAACCCATTTGCCTTTTTTTGCTTCTTTTTCAATACGAGTAACCTCTTTTTTATCTCGTGGCTCTTCTTTGCATGTAAGTGTTACATCATCTTTTCCTTTCGTTTTAAAATCAGCACTAAGATGCCAGTACTTTTCTGGTTCAAATGCTCGGATCTCTTTTTCACGTTCTACAACAATATGAAGAGCAGGGGATTGCACGCGACCAGCAGAGAGTCCGTATCGTACTTTTTTCCATATAATACCAGAGAGATCATAACCTACAAGTCGATCAAGTACACGACGAGCTTCTTGTGCACGACGAAGGTTTTGATCAATTGTTGTTGGATGTTTGATTGCTTCGTTTACAGCTTCTTTTGTAATTTCGTTAAATGTTACACGTTGCATGTCTGATTTTGGAGTACCAGCATCTTTCAAAATTTCAGCAACATGCCATGCAATTGCTTCCCCCTCGCGGTCAGGGTCAGTTGCTAATATAATTCCCTCATCTGCTTTTTTAGCAAGTCGTATAAGTTCATCTACGACATCTTGCTTGTCCTCAGATATAACATAACGTGGCTTAAAATCATTTTCCATGTCAATTGCATCTTTGTTTGATTTGGGTAAATCACGGATATGTCCAACGCTAGAAGTAACCTTATAACCAACGCCAAGATATTTTTTGATTGTTTTTGTTTTTGTCGGGGACTCTACAATTAATAGTTTCATTTGTTTAGTTTATTAGCGAGTAATAATTAGTGAATAGTGTTTGTTGTAACTGCAAAAGCAAAAATAACACCTATTCTCACAAAATACAATCAAACGCACATCTTGTCAAATTAGGGTTGACAAATATAGGAATATATGCTAGAATGCATAGTTGGTTAAATAGAGTATTTAATTGATTGATGTTCCTTACTAAAATTAACAGGAGGTATTTTCATGAAGAAGGCAAGTGCTGGTTGTGGTATCAGGGAATTTTTTATTGAAATTCTTGCAACTCTCTTTTATGCAACACGCGTGCATTACAAATTGTGGCGTGCAAGAAGAAGTGTTAACTTTGACTCTGTTGACACAATCCCTTTGTGCAGTGAGAAGGATAACCGGTCTATTGGTGTTTTGAATCTCATTCGTCTTCATCTGTCAGATGTATTTTCAATACTTATTAAGGCGCAATGTACCTTTGAAAAGTTAGAAAAATACGCAGAGACGGGGCATTATGAGATTAACGAGCGGGATTTCCGCCTTAGTCTCAAGATGGGATATACAGATTTTAGAGATCGGGTGTCATATAAGCTAAACACCTTCCTACTTATTGACCAAAATGATGTATCATTTTTGAAAAATGACATTTACTTGGGGAATGGCAGTTTTAGTGCCATAACCTTTTCGTCGGGCGTCATTGTGCCAGTAGGGTTTCACTGTGATGAAGCTATCATAGAGAAATTTTGCGCGGGTAAAAGCGTGGAATTCAAGGGGATTTTTTCCTGTGATTCTATGCTTCACAGAAGCATTACCTGTAAGGACGACGTCGCCTTCACATGCACTTCTTTCGCTGAAGAAATGTATGATGAAGATTATGAAGATGAGCAACGGCAGTTAGCTACTGTTTAGTTGTTACTACCCAATAAATATTTGAGCCGTTGGATTTATAATATAAATTACAACGGCTTTTTTTTGTATATCTTTTAAAAGTTGAAAGTGTGTTTTATCTCTATCTTTTTAATTTCAACTTTTAAGTACAACATAAACTTGATTGCCAATATTCTTCACAATCCCGTCAATTTCCATCATTGTTAGTTCACTTGATATTGTGGAACCATCCAGTTTAGTTTCTTTTATTATTGTATTTATTTGTGCACCGTCTGGGTGTTTTTTTATTGTTTCAAATAAAGTTTTTTGATGTTCTGTTAGTGTAGTGGACGGACATGTCTGTCCACTACTTGTTTGTGTACCTTTTAAGGTATCTTTAAAGGTACACATAATGTCATCACTACACAGTAGGGGAGTTGCATTTTTGTCACGTATTAACATATTTGGTCCAACAGAGTTTGTTGTAAAAATTGAGCCAGGTAGCGCAAAGAGTTTTCGTCCAAATTTGTGAGCATGTGTAGCTGTGATGAGTGTGCCTGATCTCTCAGTTGCTTCTATAATTACTGTTGCGTCGGTAAGTCCTGCCATTATGCGATTGCGTGCAGGAAATGTACCTCGATTTGGCTGCGAGCCAATGGGATATTCAGAAATAATTGCGCCCCCATTGTCTAGTATCTGTTTTGCAAGGTTCATATGTGAGCGTGGTGTAATAGACTTATCATCTATACCACCAGCAAGGACGGCAATAGTTTTCCCATGAGCGTCGAGAGTTTCACGGTGAGCAAGTGCATCGGTGCCAAGTGCAAGTCCAGAGACAATTATGACGTCACTACGAGCCACATCACTGATAATTGATGTAATAGCATGTTTGCCGTAATCGCTGATCTTGCGTGAGCCAACAACTGCTGCAGATGGAGAATTAAGTATCGCCATATTACCTCGAACGTATAATAAAAATGGTGGAGATATAATTGTTTTTAACTTTTTAGGAAATAATTCATCTTGAATTGTAATGAGTTGGATGTCATTATCTTGCAATTTCTGCCACTCTTTTTGTGGTTCAAGAGAGTCTCTCTCAGTAACAACTGTTTGCGCAAGTTTTGCAGACAAGCCAGAATTCATAAATTCATCAGCATCAGCACTCCACGCTTTTTGAAAGGAATCAAAATATGATGCAAGAAGATATAATTTTTGCGGACCAATACCAGCAATAACATTAAAGGCATTTATATAGACATGTTCATTATTTTGATTTGACATACGTGATATTTTTTGATATTATTTATAGTTGCTTTTAGCATAGTATATTATCATTATTCCGTCCACAGATGCGTAATTTTGTAGGTTATCTCCTCCTTACCGCAAAATTACGTCGGGTGAATTTATATTATAAATTTATTTTTCTGTGGATGGAATTGTGATAGTATGAAATGTAAAAAACAAGTCTGAAAATTAAAAGATGAGGAGGTACACATGATTGTAAAAATTATTATTGTACTTTATATAATAAGTGGCATGTCTATAGTGGCTGTGCGTGCTGAAACTATTGACATTGAAGCGGCAAAGGTTATGAGAGAATTGACTCGACTCAGTGATGTTATATTAACACCGTTGTCAGAAGAAGGTCTTGAAGATGTGTCAGCGCAGTGTAGAATTACAAATTTTCAAATTGAAAGCATTATTCGTGAATATGCATATAATTATAAAGGTGGTAAAACACCGATGCATATTGCACGAGCATTAGATGATCTGATGCAAGCACTCGATGCTATTATTGATACTACAAATGATAATGATGGCGTGCTGTCTGAAAAAGAAAAGGTGTATTGGAAATTTGTGGTAAGCAGTAGAAATAGTCTTTTCTTGCTCTGGTGTCTGCACGTGGAGTATCAAAGCGTGCCACGAATATAAAACGATCACCCAAGTACTATACAGCACTTGGGTGATTTTCTTTTAAAAAAGTTTTTTTAAATTTCATTTTGCAATGTAATAAAAAGATCTTCAACATCTTGTAATTCTTGTGGTGTAAAATTTTGCAGGACAAATTTATCGCCGGCTATTTCACCACGTTCACTGCGTCCGCCTGCTGTTTCTACGCCAATACGCACACGTGTAAAGTCTTGTGTACCAATATTATCAATAACACTTTGGATGCCATTGTGTCCAGCTGCACGAGTGTCCTCTGATATTTTATAATTACCAATTTCAATATCAAGATCGTCAGCAACTACGATAATATCTTCTGGTACAATTTTATAAAAATCAATTAGTGCACGCACACTTTGTCCAGTACGATTCATAAATGTCTGTGGTTTTGCAAGAATGATTTTTTCTTGTTCATCTATAAATCCTTCTGTCATGTCAGCGTTGAATTTTTTATGAAATGCAAATTCTGGTAATGCATATTTTTCTTTCAAGGCATCTAAAAACAAAAAGCCAACATTGTGTCTTGTTTGTTCATATTCTTTCCCTGGGTTTCCGAGTCCAATTATTAGTTTCATATTTTATTTAATGTCATTTCGATCGTAGTGCATGCGAAGTGGAGAAGTCTCTAAAATATAAGGCTTTGCTATATTAATAAAATTTTGAGATCTCTCGACTACGTTTTACTTCGCTCGAGATGACAATAATTTATAAATTATTGTCATTTATCAATATTTTTTGCGTTTTCTTGTTCTAGTTCTTCTTGTGAAATTTCTGTGTACGTGTATGCATCTAGCATATCATTACCCAAGATAATAATAAAGTCCGTTTTATAATCATCTTGCATTGTATTATTTTTTTGTGCAGGAAGCTTTTTGATGAGCTCATCAAGTGAAAACGGTTTTGTACCACTCGTCGTATCGATGACAACTGTTGTATCTTGATTATTTTTAATTTTTTTACCAATTGTAATATTATCAAATCCAAGTGCACGCAATGTTCTTGTTGTATTATTTGTTAATGAATTCTTTGTTGTTGTGTTGATAATAGTGATAGTTGGGGACTCTTTTGCAATCTCTTGTTGACGTTGTTTTATTTTATTGAGATCAAAAATATTTTGTGCACGGTCACGAATTTCTTTGTAGTTACCAATGCGTGGCACTAAACCAGAGATACCACCACGATTACTATAATGACGTGCAGAGATAAGGAGGCTTCCAGGTTTCCATGCATCAACAACAACATTCGTGATATTTTGTGTATCTACTTTTTTGATAAGAGAAATAAAAGGCTCAATCTCATTTGGTGTAATATTTGTGTGCACGTGTTCACCCAGGACCGTCAGAAGATCGCTAATTTTTGTTGGATGCACAATAGTACCAAGAGAAAATGCTTTATTACGAGCAGCTTGCATCACTTGTTGCTGACGTTTTGCACGACCAAAGTCGCCTGCAACGTCATCATGACGAGTGCGAGCATATTTAAGTGCTTTTGTACCATCAAACTCTTGTAATCCAGGATAAACTTCAAATGTTTCATAGCTATATCCCGGGCCAGGGTAGCGTTCATCTTTGATATGACGTGGTACATCAATATTTATACCACCTAAAATATCAATAATTTTAATAAAGCCTTCAAAATCAAGCACAAAATAATAATGAATATCTTGTCCTGTAACATCTTTGACTGCATCAATTAGATAATCTGTGCCAACATCGTTTTTGAGTCCAATTTGATAAAGTGAATTGATCTTTGTATAAAATGAACTATTTTGCACCAACAAATCACGGGGGAGAGATAGGAGGGAGAGTTTATATGTATCTGTATCAATGCTGGCAATCATTATTGTGTCCGTCAGATTCTTGCCGGATTTATGCGTGTTTGCACGCCCAAGGAGGAGGATATTAATACGTCCATCATCAAAACCATCAAGTGTTTTATATGACTGTGGATTTACGAGACTCACGACTGTTTTGACAATAGAATGCTTTTCTTCACCATCTGACATAATTTCAATAGTTGTACTTGCCTTGGAGAGCAATAACCAACCAGATATCAGAAGACATAAAATAAAAATAATGACAGAAACCCAAAAAATCTTTATGCCAATTTTATTATCCTTTTTTTTATATTGAAAGTTTTGTGATTGTGATGAAGATTCTTCTGGATATGCACGTTCATATTGCATATATTCATCAAGCGTAGGTATTGAATCTTTCTCTGAATCAGATTTCTTATTTTGTTTTTTTATAATATCCATACTGGTTTATTATAGCATATAACAATTTGAATTATGATATAAACTATAAAAAATAAATATTTTTAATAAAACAGTATAATATTATTCTTGCATAATTTATGTGTGACTTGTATACTTTTATATTGTGTAAGTATTTTGTTCTTTATTAACCAAATGTCGAGGAGTTTGCCAAGTGAAGAAAACAAAAAAAAGAGTTCCTAAAACGATCAGAATGAATGTAGTTTTATTTACAACGGTTATACTGAGAACGTCGTTAGTAAAAAAAACAACAAAAAGAGTTGGGGAAGCGGCACAAATGAGTTGGGTATTATTTGCAACATTTGTATTGCAAAAACCATTATTACTTGCCGCTAACCATTTACCGTCCTTCTTTGATTATGTTTTTTTTGTGTATCCTGGCACAGAAAGTGACATGAACGGAGTCGTACCAAAATGGTTTGCAAAAAATCCACGATTTCGTACGCAGATCTGTTTTGGAGGAATCCTCACAAAAGCAAATACTGGACTCTCTGGTAGAGGTATCATTGTGGGTGCGCCAAATACGGTGCGTAATATGGTTGCATCCGAAGAGGAATGTATTCTATTAAAACAGCGCCTAGAAGAGTTTGCAAATTGCTTTTCAGTGAATGCAATTGCAATTGCTGGCAGAGGTCCATCAATATTACTACATCATGGCATAATGTTGGATGAGCCATTTGTACATGGGCGTAAGGGGATGGTATTTTGTACAATCATGACACTTGAAGCTGTTGCAAAGAAACATCAAATGTCTTTGCAGGATGCAAATATCGTTATTTTCGGTGCAGGCGACGTTGGCAAAAGCATTGCTGATTTTTTGATAGCAGAGCAGTGCAAAGCAACAATTGTAACTGCACAAAGTGTGTTTGATAAAAGTGATATTCATGTGGCAAATTCTGACATTGATGCACTGCGTGAAGCAGACATTGTCATAGTAATATCTGCAAAAGGGTCAGACATTTATCCACACATGAAAAATCTCAAAGATGGTGCAATTATTATCGATGATACGCATCCGCGGATGTTACGACCATTCAGGAGGGGATTTGTGTATAGAGCTGCTCTTGCCATGGACGGCTCATGGTTTATACCGCGATTACCAGTGTATGGCTCAAAAAGTATCCCTGGTTGTGTCGTAGAAGCAATGATACATGCAACACACGGAGAAATATCGAACCAAGAAGAATTCAATAAAGTGGCGCGTGAAATAGGTTTGCGCACATATGGTATTGAATGATCACACTAAAAAGTGAATATTATCAGGGGATGGGCTTAAATAAGCACATCCTCTTTATTTTTCCTACACCCTTGACAAAACACAGAAAAAGTGCTATTATTTATGGTTAGTAGTTTAACAATTTTTAGTCGTTTTCTTTGTGCACACAAAGAAATTGCTGATCCGTATGGACTGCAAGTGCGATAAATCGTAAACCTTTTCTAATGGAGGATCCGTATGGACCGCTTAGAGAAACCTGATAATTCATCTCTTGAATTATTACGGAATGTGTTAAAGGGAGTACTTACTCTTGAGCAAAGTAAGTCCAAGCAAACTTTTGCAAATCTGAAAAATGGTTTAAAAAAGGCAGAGGCTCAAAAATTAATTCCTCGCGGAATGCAGGAATTAGTACGAAAAGAAACTTCACACCTCTTGAATGAGGTTAAGGAGAATGTTATGAGTAAAAATAATTACATCGATGATGATGCTATCATTATGGCTGAAGACTTAGTTGTTTATCTTGAAAATCATGAAGGTTTCAGTGAACATGACTTTGCTGAATTATTTTGTAAAGGTGATGTAGTTCAAGCAGAGAAGCTTCGTGAAAATCCTTCAATTCATGTTGTTGGCACAGTCAATATGCCTGAAAAGGTTTTTGATGACAATGTTGATTTTCGTGGATTAATATTTTCAAAGCTTATTTGTACTGAAACATGTTTTGATAATGGTTTTTATGTTGAAAACGTTAAGTCAGAACTCCGTTTAGGTAAGGCCTTTTATAGTGAGTTAGTTGCTATAAAAAATATTACCGGTAATGTATTTTTTGAATCAGCTGATTTTGAGGATGCTTGTGTTGTGGTTGAGCATTTTCAAATTAACGATCAGCGCTCTGTTGCAGAAATAAATTTTGGTTCGGCCAAGTTTTACTCTGTAACAGGTAATCATTGTCACTGTAGTATTGACTTTGGTTCTGCACGATTTTACAGTGTGGAATTTGAGAATAGTCTTATTTTTGAGATTAAGCATGGTGATATGGTTTCAGTGGATTCTTCTTTGAAATTATCTAAAATTGTCGCTGATGAGGTGATACTTGGGGAAAATTTTGGATGTGAAGGAATCAGTACGTATGTCCTTGATCATGTAACTAAATTTCATTCTTGTGAAAGACCTGGAACCAAAGGGATGTATGTAAGCGGTTCATGTAAAGAGGTCATTCTAGAGCCTTATGAGACTTATGATGATGAAATAGTTGAATTTAGCTCTGGAAAGTTTGGTACTATCAGACTTCGTTCTGCATCGAAAATAAAATTTCGAAATAGTGTTAATGTTGAGGAGTCTATAGTGTTTGAGGGGGAATCCTTTAAACCAATTGCAGTTGAGGATGGATTTACCTGTATTATGAATTTTCCTAATCCAAGTTATGCTAATTGGGGAGATTTATTACAGTTTTATCTGACTCAGAAGAAAAAAGGTGATCTAATTATTTTTAGGAAAAATGATGGACCACTTTTTCTCAATAAAAAACAACCCGAATCAAAATATGTTAAAAGTAGTGAAGACAGTCTAACGACAGATTTGGATTCGGACTCCTTCAATACGAGATTTTATCAGTATGGTTATGCTCTTTGGAGTGAAGGAAATGGCATCAATGCAAAAACGTTTGCCAACCATAAATTTATGATCAAATATAACTTTGAGTTGACACCCGTTTTTTGTAGCAGTTGTGGTAAACAACTGGAAGATTGGCAACATATTGCTAACATAGATTTCAATATTGAAGAGATTAGTTATGTTGGCGATGATGTTATTGATTGGCTCAATCGTCTTGATCATATTGATTATTCAATAGATTGTGATGAGCTGGAAATAACTATTGATTCTGCTGGCAAACCTATTCTTTCATGGAAAGAGGGTGAGTTGTTTGAAGAGCTTTCGGATAAGTTTGAAAGTTGTGTCAATACTGCAGATCGTCCCTGGTCTCAAGATCCAACATCTGCCATGTGTTGGCAATGTGCTGAAAAATATGAAAGACAGGAGGAATAGATAATCTCCACCAGAACAGATAAATCTGTTCTGGTGGTTTTTTCTTTTTCTTGCTCTGACAAGATAATTTATATATGATAGTATTAGAGAGTTATGAAAAACACTTCAAATTGTCATTTCGACTGGAGCAAATGCGGAATAGAGAAATCTCTAAATTAATAGTTTTGAGATCTCTCGACTTCATTTCACTACGCTCGAGATGACGACATGTTACTGATTATCTAAATAAATATGTATCTCAAAAAATTAGAAATAAAAGGATTTAAAAGTTTTGCAAATGAAACAGAGTTTGATTTTCTTCCCACCTGCAACGCTGTAGCAACTGCGGGCAGGCCCACCTGCAACACTGCAACATCTACAGGCAAATCAAAGTGTGATAGCACTGCTAAGGCAGGCTGTGGAATTACTGTAATTGTTGGACCAAATGGCTCTGGTAAGTCAAACATCTCTGATGCTGTCAGATGGGTAATGGGGGAGCAGTCGATGAAAAATTTGCGTGGTAAAAAAAGTGAGGATGTGATCTTTTCTGGATCAGAAAAAAAAGGAAGACTCTCAATGGCATCTGTTGCGCTTATTTTTGATAATAGTGATCATATAATGCCAGTCGAATTTGATGAAGTAATTATTACACGAAAAATTTATAGAAATGGTGAGAGTGAATACCTCATCAATGATGCACGTGTGCGATTGTTAGATATAATTGATATTTTAGCACGTACAGGTATTGGCAAAGAAAGTCATTGTGTAGTTGGTCAGGGCATGACTGATGCGATATTAAATGCTACGCCTATTGAAAGGCGTGTGATTATTGAGGATGCAGCTGGTGTAAAACATTTTCAATTACGCAAAATACGTGCAATCAAAAAATTGGATAGAACAAAAAATAATCTTGATCAAGTACAGACACTTATCACAGAAGTAACACCTCATTTACGCTCATTGCGTCGTCAAGCAAAAAAAGCAAAGCAGGGAAAAGAGATCTATGAACAGCTCAAAAATACGCAACGGAAATATTTTACTGTTGTGTGGAATAATTTATATAAAGAAAAAACACAGCTAGAAGATCAAAGACAGCAAATTGGTATCACACTCAAAAATGCAGAGCGTGAAGTAGATGACTTAAATGATCAAATTGTCGTAGAATCAAAAAAGGTAGAGGATGCAGGAAAAATTGAAAGTTATGAAAAAGAAAAGCGAGAGGCATACGTCAAATTACAATCGTTGGAAAAAAAGATTGCTGTAGCCGAAGGGCACATTGAGATTCAAAAAGAGCGACGTAATCATGAAGATAAAGTTAAAAGTATCCCAGTGGATTTACGATATGTACAAAATCAATTGTCTGGCATTCGAAAGAAGCAGGATGCTCTTGTAGATGAATTAGAGGCTGTGACTAATATCAGTGAGATCAAAGTAATTGTAAAACGATTGAAAGAAGTACATAAAGAAATTGAAAAATTACACGCTGATGCTGGAAGAAAAAAAATTGATGTTGTGCAAGATGATTATGCACAAAAAGTCAAAAAATATGATGATAAAATTGTACAACTAGCAAAAGAGATCAAAGTACATGCAAAAGAAGTTAAAGCTGCACGTAATGTCATTGAGAAACTTGGTACAAAAATCACTTCAGCTCTTGTCGCAGATAAAGAGGCTCGAACACAATTTTTTGTACTTGAAAAAGAATTACGTGAAAAACAGCGACTCCTGGATGCAATTCGTGATCAATTCAATGAAGTGAAAATCGAGCTTGCGCGCACAGAGGTGCGTGAAGAGGATGTTATTTCTGAAATGCGTCAAGAATTAGGCATTGAAGCAAATGAATTAGATGAGGTTAAGGAAGATGAAAACATAGACCGTGAAGAATTAGAGAAAAAGGTATACAAATTACGAACAAAATATGAACAGATTGGCGGTATTGACCCAATGGTCATTGATGAATATGAGGAAATGCAAGAACGTTTTGATGTGATGGCAACTGAATCAAAAGATCTCACAGATGCAATAGAGCAACTCAAAGAAGTAATCAAAGAAATGGATGAAAAAATTCATAAAGCATTTGTCAGTGCATTCAAAGAAATTAATACTGAATTCACAAAATATTTTCGTGTACTATTTAATGGCGGAAACGCAAAATTAAAAAAAATAAATATTGATGTAACGCCACGAAAGAAAAAGGAAGATGAAATACAAGGTGATGTAGATATTGAAATTCTCAGTGACGATGATAATGATGAATCTGCTGACATTAAGAAGGGACCAATAAAGACAGAAGTGGGTATCGAGATTGTTGCATCGCCTCCAGGTAAAAAAATCAAGCATTTATCATTGCTCTCTGGTGGGGAGCGCTCATTAACATCAGTAGCAATGCTTTTAGCAATTATTTCATACAATCCACCACCATTTATTATCCTTGATGAGGTGGAGGCAGCGTTAGATGAGGCGAATTCACGGCGTCTTGCAAAGATATTTACAGAGTTATCACACAAAACACAATTTATTATTATTACACACAATCGCGAAACAATGCGTCATGCAGACACACTCTATGGTGTAACAATGGGAAATGACGGCGTAACACAACTCCTTAGTGTGAAACTCGATCAAATAAAAAATGATGGTGAAATAGAGACTAAATAGTATTCTCATTTGACCAATATCATTCAATAAGCTATTGTTCTAGCATAAACAATAGCTTATTTTGATTGTAATTTAACAAGGTGATGTTTTTTCCTATCAAATTTTGAATGAGGTATTCAAATGCGCGTAGAAATTCATGGCAAAGATAGATATGGCGAAAATTTTTTATCGGAGATTAAAAAAGTATTAGAAGAGTGGACTGCGCCAGTTATAAAAAAGTTTGGTACAGAATACTCTGCTATTATTAGTGCAGGTGCTGTTAGCGTTTTTCGTGTTAAAATTGGCCAAGAGTGTCACATAATATCGGGACTGTCGATGGTAGAACAAATTAGAACTGATTGTGTGAACATGGGCTTTGTGAATATACATTCTAAAGATATCACCAGTGCGGTGCGTACTCTGATAGAAGAATATTGGACTATTGCGCAGACAGAATCAAATGGAGAATGCGCTGTGGTTTTCAGTCCACAACAAAAAATCTCCGATCTGTAAAAACATGATTTATGTAGAGTTAGTGAAGATTTTCACTGACTCTATTTTTATTGATCAAACATTGTCATGCTTGCAAAATGTCAAAATGTCTGATATACTACTCTTATTGACATCATATCATATGACGATGTGACAGGTTGACTTTATTTATTATTTATCTATTTACTACACAAAACTATGGCAGTACCAAAACAACGACAAAATTCTTCACGACGAGATCGTCGTCGTTCACATAATATCAGTAAGATCAAAACATTAACAACACAAAAGTGTTCTTCTTGTGGTGAGCAAAAATTACCACATCGTGTTTGTGACGCATGCGGAACGTATCGTGGCGTACAATACAAAGAAGTTGTGACAAAAGTAAGTGCATAATTACATTATTCGCGTACTTTGATTTATAAAATAAATTTTTCTTAAAAAATATGGCTAATCGACATCTCCAACGTTCAATTGCAATGCAAAGTCTCTTTGAATGGGATTTCCGTGGGCAAGAAGATGACTCAATTGAAGCAATTGTGACACATAATTGCGCAGAATTTGCACCTGGTGCAGATAATTTTACTTTTGTAAATGCGCTTGTTTCTGGAACAGTGGATAAATTGGGAGATGTTGATCCACTTATTACAAAATGCGCTCCTGAATGGCCATTAGATCAAATTGCGATTGTTGACAGAAATATCTTACGATTAGGTACATATGAATTGCTCTTTGGTAATTATGAAGAAACACCACCAAAAGTTGCAATCAATGAAGCAATTGAACTTGCAAAAACATATGGTGGAGATAGTAGTGCACGTTTTGTAAATGGTGTTTTGGGCACAATTTACAGAGAAATGGGCGAACCAATGAAAGATGATGATGCTCAAAAAGCAAAAGATCGTCGTGACACTACAAAGGAAGAAGTGAGTGGAGGTGCAAAAAAATAAAAAATTAATCAAATAACCAAAGTATATTCAACGTGTCTTAGGATCAATACGTGATCTAAACACATTGGCTATCCTTTTGAAAGACGATGGATACGAAACACTTTTCTCAGGTGTGCGGCATTTCTGTACAAAATCCTGATCTGTTTATTGAGGCGATGACACATCGTTCGTATTTAAATGAGAACAAAAAACATAATCATCCGCACAATGAGCGCTTGGAGTTTTTGGGTGATGCTGTGTTAGAGCTAGTTGTTACAGATTATTTATTTCAAAATTTCAATAATCCAGAAGGAGAAATGACTGCATGGCGAGCAGCGCTAGTAAATGGTGAGATGCTTGCACGTGTTGCACGTGAAATTGGTATTGAAGAATTTTTACTCATGAGCAAAGGTGAAAAAAAAGATACTGGCAAAGCACGTAGTTATTTACTGGCAAATGCAGTAGAGTCTATCATAGGAGCAATCTATATGGATACTGGATATGATAATGCAAAAGATTTCATTACAAAAAATATTATCAATCATATTGATGAAATTTTGGAGAAAAAACTCTATCTTGATCCAAAAAGTTATTTTCAAGAAAAAGCACAAGAGCATACAAATACAACACCTCATTATAAATCAATCTCTGAAACTGGACCTGATCATGATCGAACATTTGTGGTAGGCGTTTATCTTAATGACAAAAAAATTGCGGAAGGGTCTGGCAGAAGTAAACAAGACGCACAAAGAGAAGCTGCAAAGGCAGGACTTGAAGTGAAAAAATGGACATAAAATATTTTTGACAAAAAAACAGTAAAGTGTCAGAATAACAATAGATTGATCATGTAATGGTCAATCTATTGTTATAAATGGATGGGGAAAAGTACATTAAAATCTTTTACAAGAGGTAAATTAAATGGATGATGTGATGTTAGACTCCCGCAAGGTGATTGGCTTGCCGCTACGTGTTTCTGGAAAGGTTCGGGATATTTACGATATTCCAGGCCATGACGACAAATTACTGTTCGTTACAACGGACCGAATTTCTGCCTATGATGTGATAATGAATGAAGGTGTCCCCGGAAAGGGGTATGTACTCACACAGGTAGCATTGTTTTGGTTTGACTTCTTCAAGGATGTGCCAAATCATCTGATTACAGCGGATGTTACTCAGTATCCTGAGGTATGTCAGCCATACGCAAAGCATTTAGAAGGACGAAGTATGCTCGTGCAAAAACTGGAAGTTGTGCCAATAGAACATATTGTGCGCGGAAGGTTGAGTGGTTCGTATCTTAAAGCATACAACAATGCCAAAAGTATTCCAACGGAATCACCTGGTATTTTTCGTGGTAAAGATGTATGTGGGTTTATATTACCGATGGGCATGCAGGAAAATGATACTCTTGATCCGCCACTTTTTACGCCCAGCACAAAGGCAGAACAAGGACTTCATGATGAAAATATTTCTTTTGCTCAAATGCAGTCTGTTGTTGGCGGAGAGCGTGCAAGAGAAATGGAAAGTATGTGTATCTCTCTTTACGAGCGAGCTGCAAAATATGCTCTAGAGCGAGGCATTGTCATTGCTGATACAAAGTTTGAACTTGGAATCAATGACAAAGATGAGCTTATATTAATTGATGAGGTTCTGACGCCGGATTCCTCACGATTTTGGCCAGCTGATGAAGTTGTCATTGGGCAAACGCCACCAAGTTATGACAAACAGTTTTTACGAGATTGGCTCAGCACATTAACGTGGGACAAAACACCACCGCCACCAACCGTTCCTGCCACAATCATCAGTGGTACTCAACAAAGATACTTTGAGGCTCTTAATCGTCTTAAAAAAGCATAAATATTTACATAAGGACCATTTATGCATAGCATAAGAGGTGATGACGACAAACGCGGAAACACACTAAATCCAAATGTCGAAGCACTCGAATTACAACAGGATATCTATTTGTTCGGGATTGAATCAATTTTTGAGCAAACAGAAAAAACACCATCGCCTAAGTGGATAAAGGTGATTACTGATCCTGGACTGTTCTGCAGAGATGGTCTAACGTGATTTTCTGATTACTAAAAACTACAAAAAATCGTTTTGACAACAATGTTGTTGAAACGATTTTCTTTTTTACTCTGTTGCGACAGGATAGCCATATTCTTTCCATGCATTGAACCCGTCTTTGATTGTTTTTATTCCGATAAAATTTAAATCATATAACAACACACCAGAACGAAAACTTGCTTCATCATCTGTGCTATAAACGTATATTTTTTTAGTAATGGGTATTTCCTTATGTCGATATTCCAATTCATTAAATGGGATATTTACAGCAGAGGGTACATGACCTTTTTCATAATTTCCAGATCTGCGAGTGTCTAGGATAAAGTTTTTTTCTTGTTGCTCAGGCGTAGTATTTATAGCATTGAGATCACGTGGCTCAATAAATTGAATTTTATTTATATTTTCAAAATTTTGTGGAATATCAAGTGATATTATTGTAAGTCCATCCTCTATCCATCCGTCGATGCCATCAGTAAGATTAAGTACTGTATTTGTATTGGATAAATTACGATATTGTGTCATAAGAAGATCCTCATTTCCGGTGCTTGTTACAAAAATAATTGTACGAGTTGGGCGTGATACATCAAAATTATCGATGTGAACACTGCCTTTGATGTGTCCCTTTTGAAAATCCTCTATGTTGCGCATATCAATAACAGTGATTTCATCTGACAAAGTTGCTATTTTTTGACTCAATTCTTTCGCAGAAATTGTTGGAATAATTTTTTCTGCAGAGATTTCTTGGTTAATATCCTTCTTTTTATCAGTCATTTCTTTTTGTGTGGCAGCCTCTTTTAATTCTGCAGCGTTCTTTTTTGACATCTCATACCGTGACATTGTCCAAATCAACAAAAAGATAACCACAAAAATCGCAATAATAAGAATATTTTTATCTTTTTTTTTCATTATGAAATATAATTACTTATTTTAATACAGCACCTTCAAAGTCTTTATGTCCATTGAGAAAATCATACACTGGCATAACAGCCTTACACTCTGGTTGCAGAGCTTCCACAATAATTGCGCTGTCAAATGTTCTTATACAAAGCTGATCATGTCCAATAAATACTGTTCCTGGTAGCATCTCTTTTTGTTTATCTGTCATTTCCTCAGCATACGGATAAATTGTACGTAATTTTATGCGTAACAATTGTGTTTCTGTTTCTGCCCAATAACTAAAGATTCCAGGCCACGGATGTAGTGCACGATATCGATTATAAATCTCTTCAGTTGTTTGTGTCCATTGAATGTGTCCGTCTTCACGGTCAATCAACTGACATAGCGTTGCCTTA
>JAOZUJ010000165.1 GCA_029938745.1 Candidatus Moraniibacteriota bacterium | reverse complement strand
TATTTTTCACTGCTCCCATTCAGAAACAAATTCTTGCACGAATTCAGGAGTGTCTTAGTCCATTTGGACGATCGCGTATGACGGTGATGCTTCTTGTGTAATTATACTGAGACAATGATCACCATTCTTTTGTCAGTGACACCTTTGCTGAGAGAATATGAAAGTTGTCCATGAAAGCTACTCGATAAAACTACTCGATATTTCTCGCTCCTTTGTAAAAAGGAATTCATCAACCAATTGTAAGAGACTATATCATAAAAAGGTATAGCTGTCTAGTAAAAAGGCATAGTCAAATGCTTGACAAATACTTGATTTAATGGTATAATTGACCGTTAAATTAAATAATGAATTTTATCGTTATGAAACGATTTGTTATGCCGACAATTGCTTTTTTTGTGACTTTTGTGCTTGTTTTCTCATTGTTTTCGGGTGTTTTTGAGCGTGTGACATATTTTTTTATGCCGTCATCAAAAATAGAAAAAAATGAAGAAAATGAGGATTTTGGCGTACCAGATGAGTGGTTGGCACAATATAATGTTGTGTTAGAGAATTTTATAGATGCTGCTTATGATGAGGATAATGATGGTCTCACACTTGTGGAAGAATATGAATATCACACAGATCCAACAAATCCGGATACGGATGCTGATGGGTATGCTGATGGCACAGAGGTGAATAATGGGTATTCTCCAACTGGTGAAGGAATTATGGATACAAATGAAAATGAAATCCCAGATAAATGGGAAAAAGACATTGCTGGTGGATTAGTAGATGATATTTTTGATGATATTGATAATGACGGTCTCACATATTATGATGAATATATACAAGGCACAGATCCTAAAAAAATGGATACTGATAGTGATGGATATAGTGATGGAGACGAAGTACATAATGGTTATGAACCAGCGTCACCTGGGGAAGTGCGACCACAAGTCACCCTTGCAATAGATAAGATCAATATTGATGTGCCAGTTATATTGTCAAACAGTGCTGATGAAGAGCAATTGCAAAAAGATCTTAACAATGGCGTAATTCACTATCCAGGTATGGCAATGCCAGGACAACGGGGAAATGTCTACATTGCAGGACATAGTAGTAATTATGTGTGGTCAAAAGGTGCATATAATTACGCATTTCGACAATTGAATGATTTGGCAGTAGATGATGTTATTGTCATTAAAACAAAAATGAGTACTGGAAAAGAAATTGAATATAAATACATCATTACATTGAAAGAAGAAGTTTCTCCAGATGATGGACGTATATTTGCTGATACACAATCACAAGAATTGACACTTACAACGTGTTGGCCACTCGGTACAAACGCGCGGAGAATCATGGTAAAAGCACAATTGGACGAAGTATAGAAGATCATTGATTTTTTATGTAAAGACAGGTTCAAAACCTGTCTTTATTGTTTTTTACAAAGATGCATAAATTCTTTTTTTATGATAAACTGGATGTATGAAGCTTATTGTGACCTTACTTTTTGTCGGAATAATGACAACTGGATTTTTGTTAAATCCAGTTTTTGTGCTGGCAAAAAATACATG
>JAOZUJ010000064.1 GCA_029938745.1 Candidatus Moraniibacteriota bacterium | reverse complement strand
CGTTTCATTTTCATCCATAATTGTTATTTACATTAATTACATAATTTATTATAACACAAAAATATAATTACCCAAATCAAATTACATTATTCAATAATGTTTTCTACTGCATCTGTCATTTCACTTGACCCATTAATGTTTGCATGTCCATAACCACTTGCTGTAAGAATATCTTTATAACTCGCGGGCACTGAATCAAGTAATTCTCTACTGTGCGAGATATTTACAACAGGATCCTTTGTGCCATGAACGATCATCAAAATTCCATTATAATTTTTTAACCGTTCTACATTATCAAACTGATCATCAAAAAACTCCTCAATAAAGATCCGTGGATAAACTGGGAACATATCGGTAATCACATTTGTAAGTGTAGTAAATGGAGAAATGAGAAGCAATTTTTCAGGTTCTTGTAGCGACGCATGATATGATGCTGCACCACTTCCTATACTTTGCCCAATTACATATACATATTCATAGTCTTGTTCATCAATATAATCAACTGTATCACGCACATTTTGCAAAACGCCATCATGTGTAGACTTATAACCATCATCACTGTATCCCCTATACTCTGGAAAAATATAAGACACATTCTTTTTATCAAGAGCATCCCTCACAAAATCCATATCACACACAATATTTCCATTGCCATGATAAAAAACAACAACCGCATCAGAGCCCTCTACATGATTATGATATAACATTGTCTGATTATGTGTAACTGCATTGTTGACAATCTCATCTTTACAATCTTGATTTGTACGATTTGGGCTAGGATAAATAAGCAACTCTTGAGCCCAAGACGAAAAGAAAAATCCACCAATATAAATGACTATAATAATACCTAGAATTATAAAAATGACTTTTTTCATAATTATTTTTTCCAATCTTCAATAATTACCTTATTACCTGATCTACGAACAATAACTTTTTGTTTATTTTTCCATTTTAGTTCACGTACGATCTCAACTGGCAAGGTCATTGCGTAACTTCCTCCTCTTTTTGATAACTTTCTCACATTACGATCTTCCATTTTTCTTCGGGCCATATTATTTTATTTAATAAATTAATTACCCATTTAAATATCCATTTAAATGGATATTTCTATTATACCAAATAAAAACAAAAGGTCTATCAAATAGTTATTACTAATGATAGACCTCTACCTGAATTTCAATGGAAAAGTCATTTTACATTCGTATTATATTGTTGACATTTTTTATTTATAATTTATGAATATATCTTATTTGTGTTTTTTGCAATCTTTATATTTTTTATATCGGCGATATTCTTTGTATTCTTGATATGTATTTGGATTTGTTTTTTCCAACTCATCCTTCACTGCATTGCCAGATGTTCTATAGGATCGATAAACATTCTGCATTTGCAGATAAAGACCCTGATCATTATCTTTATAATATTTTACTTTTTGATAATCTTGCTTATATGAATCACTGCCATACTTCTTTTTACATTTTTTATAAGAACTATTTTCTTTATCATTTTTCTCGTTATTTACTTCATCATCATCTGCTGGTTCTTCTTGTAGAATTGTAGGTAAGCCCTCCGTATCTGTAAAAGTGTTCCATTCATCTCCATCCCACATCGGTTGCACACCACTAGTTTCAGGGTGATAAGCGAATCGTATTTGAGTAGTTTTGCCATCGGAAAACATCTGAAACACACGTAATTCCGTTAGATTTTGAACACTGCCCATATCAATCACCAAAACTCCAGTGTCGTCTGCCGATCCTCCATACCAAGTAGCACCACTGTCCTCATTACTTTTAGAACTCACAGTTTTTGAATCCGCATTTGGACTTTCATCGCATAAACTTCCTTGAGGATACCAACTCTGACTACAATCAACCAATAAATTACTTTGATAAGGACTAGCTCCGTTATAACTGTTAATTTCAACAACCTGAGCACTACCGCCTGAATAAATACCTTTAAGTACATTTGTTGATCCACCAGCCCAGGCTTTAATACTTCTTAGCTCTACATAAGATTCATCACCTAGCGTACCATCATTTCTGACTTCAATTCTGATATACCTCGTAGATACTGATGTATCTAAAGTAAAAACCGTTGGATCAGTCACTGTATATCCATCATCAGTCGTAGCTCCTGCGCCAACATCAGAAAAAGAAACATCCGCTTTAGCATTCTCGAAAAACAATCCAAGCGACATAAGTGATAAAATAAAAAACAGAAATTTTATTTTCATATATTTATATTACTTTTTTACTTTTCCATTATAACACAAAAAAAATAACTTCAAAGAAGTTATTTTAAAATCTGCTCCGAGAGTCGGATTCGAACCGACGACCAATTGGTTACACATTATCCTGACGTTTCCGTCTGGGGTGGACTATATCATCTCCAATCTCTTTAAAAAAGATTACGGAGTAAGGCGCTTCCCAATACAACTTTTTTGCAAAGGTACTCCCGCTAGGGATAGTCTCTGAACTTTCTATCACTATTACCACGACTTGTAAAATAAAATTTACTTTGCAAGTCGTAGCTTTAGTGAAAGCTTAGCTGCTGATTATCATTGTGTGCTGATCACACAAGAAGACTTCCAGCAATTCACCTTATTTTTCACTCTCACATTTCTGTGGGAGGCTGCGTTTTTAAAATTATGTTCACAGCCAACTGCTCTACCGCTGAGCTATCTCGGAATATATTTTTTAATAAACTGTCTACCCTGATAACTTTTTAACTGCTTTTCACGTAACAATGCCTTTGCACGAGTTGCAGCTTCTTCAGAATAGATTACACACCATTTCCCTTCAAAGCGTGAAGTATATCCACTTAACGCCTTTGTGTTATGGAGGTGTAATCTTTCCTCAAGATTCTTTGTCTGACCAATATAATATTTGTCTGCAGTTACATTATGAATGGCATAAACTGTATACATATCACTAGCCATTAATAAGAACTAATCTACATGTCCGCTGATCCGCCAGCTGGCGGAATCTCGGAATATATTTTTTCTTCAGTTACAGATATGATTATAAGGGAAAAATTAAAAAGATGCAAGTATACAATTTACATCTTTTTAATATGAACTCTGCATTCTTTCGCTTAATAATCTCTCAATTTACCAACAGATTCGTTTTCACGGATCTTCTCTAATGCCTTTGCTTCAATTTGACGAATACGCTCACGCGTGACACCAAATTCTTGTCCTACTTCTTCCAGTGTATGTGTCACACCATCCTCCAATCCAAAACGAATTTTGAGAATTTTTTGCTCGCGTGGTGAGAGGTCTTCCAATACTTCCGAAATATGTTCTGTTAACAATGTACGTGATGCACCTTGTTGTGGCGCGATTGATTCTGTGTCTTCAATAAAATCACCCAAAACACTATCATCATCACTATCTCCCACAGAAGTTTCAAGAGAAACAGTTTCTTGTGAGATCTTTTGAATATGACGCACTTTATCAACATCTAATTCCATCTCTGCTGCAACCTCTTCTGGCAACGGCTCACGTCCAAGTTCTTGCACAAGTCTTCTCACAATTTGCATATACTTATTAATTGTTTCCACCATATGCACCGGAATACGAATTGTACGAGACTGATCAGCGAGAGCTCGAGTAATTGCTTGACGTATCCACCATGTAGCATAAGTTGAAAACTTATAACCTTTGTGATAATCAAACTTTTCTACCGCACGAAACAAACCAATATTTCCTTCTTGAATCAGATCAAGTAATGAAAGATTAGTTGATCGTCCTACATATTTTTTTGCAATTGACACAACAAGACGCAAGTTTGCTTCTGTCATTTGTTGTCGTGCTGACTCATCACCTGCTTCAATTGCCTTTGCAATTGTTACCTCTTCTTCACGTGTTAATAATGGGACACGACCAATCTCTTTGAGATACATCTGCACAAGATCTGCTGTATTTCCCTCGCTTGCAGCGGCCTCCTCTATGAGTAATACATCTTTTTTCTTTTGAATTTTTTTACTTTTTTTGTTGTTCTTTTTATACTCAGTATCAACTTGCAAAATATCATCTGAATTAACAACTTCAATTGCATATTTTTCAAGCTCATCATAAAATGCTTCCAACCCACCTACATCTCTTTCAATATCAGGCATTGCATGCATCATTTCATCTTCCGTCACAAAACCTCGTTGTCTACCGCGTGCCATCAACTCTTCCAATTGTTTAGGAAGTTTGCTTTTTATTCTACTCTTTTTTACTGGTTTTTTTGCTACCTTTTTTTTCTGTGGCTTTTTTGTCGCCTTCTTTTTCTTTGCCTTGCCATAGCTCGTTTTTTTACGAGCGACGGCAGGTGTTGCTTTTTTCTTCGCAGGTTTTTTTGTAACATTTTTTTTCTGTGGCTTTTTTGTCGCCTTCTTTTTCACAGGTTTTTTAATTGCCTTCTTCTTTGCAGGTTTTTTCTTTTTCGCAGGTTTTTTCGCTACTTTTTTCTTCTTTGGCTTTTTTGTTGCCTTCTTCTTTGCAGGTTTTTTTGTAACTTTTTTTACCGACTTTTTTGTCGTTTTCTTTGCAGGTTTTTTTGCTTTGCTCGCCGTAGCCTTACGCGAAGGAGTGGGTGTCTTTTTTTTACTCGCTACAACTTTGGTGGATGCAGCTGTTTTTTTCTTCACTGGTTTTTTTGCAGTTTTTTTCTTTTTGTTCGCCGTAGATTTAACGGCAGATGTTGCTTTCTTCTTTGGTGTCTTCTTTGTCATTTTATTTAAGTGTTACGTATTACTTGTTGTGACAATTTACTAATTTGTTCTAATAATTGTTTTTGCTTATCATAATCACCGTTTTCTTCTGCTTCATTCATCATTCGTACTAATTGTTCTATTCTTCTTTTATTAAATGTATCCAGTGCGATCATGATATAAGTCTCTGTATCATCTATTGGACTACCACCATCTTCATGCTCTCGTTCATATTTTTGTTGCATCTTCAGTGCAGCGGTATAAAGCACTTCTCTCTGACTATTTTTACTCACAAATTCACCTATAGAAAATCCACAATCCGGACCCTCTCGTATAAGCGCCTTGATCACTCGTTGGTTCATCACTTCTCCATATTTTTCTTCATTTTTTTGAACATATTCCCATACATGCGGATATGCCATCATCATCAAGATAATTGACTTATAAATTCTTTGCATTTGAGATTGTTCTGCTGCACTCACGCTTTCATCAGGCATTTCTTGTTCAATATATTGTCCTGTAGTATTTTGTGCATCTATTTGTTTTTTGACCGCATTTACCACTGCCCGCTCTGATACATCAAATGCATCCACACATCGCCCAGTCCACTCATCCCGTTCGATCTCACTTGTAATATGTGCAATGAGCTCTGTCACAGATTCTATCGCCTGTCGCTTTCCATGTGGATTGTTCAGATCATTTTCATCTTTTGCAATTTCTATGAACACGTCAATTGCACTGGGTGCATTTTTAATGATCTCTCGTAATTTTTCTGGATCATCTTGTGCAATATCTGCCGCATCTTTACCCTCTGACAACAAGATCATCGACAATTGTACATCCGCATCCAAACACAAAA
>JAOZUJ010000164.1 GCA_029938745.1 Candidatus Moraniibacteriota bacterium | reverse complement strand
ATCTCCATATGGTGCGTGTCCTGCATGCGAGGGATTAGGTACAAAAAAGGAGATTGACTGGAATCTTGCTGTGCCAGATATGAACAAAACAATAGCACAAGGTGGTGTTTTGCCGTGGAGCAATAAAAAAGGCAATTCATATTATGGAGCAATTTTTCGTGCAGTTTTACAACATTATCATATTCCAGATAATAAGCGGTTGCGTGATCTCACGGATAAACAATTTGATATTTTGATTCATGGTTCCGCCGGAAGTCCAAAAGACAACCAGGCGGATAAGGATGAAGAACCAGATGAGATCGCTGTGAGTATGCGTAGCAAAAAAGGAAGTACGTGGAAATTTAATATTAAGTGGGAGGGAATCGTAGGATTTCTGGAGGATAGATATAAGCGGTCAGAGTCTGATAATGTGCGTAAAGACATAGAACAATATATGTCACGTAAGCCATGCAGTGCATGTAAAGGCAGCCGGTATAAAAAAGAAGTATCGTGGATTCGTGTGGGTGGTAAAAATTTACATAGTGTGTCAAAAATGACAATTACTGATACAGTTGTATTTTTTGAGAAGCTAAAATTAAATACACAAGAAAAAATTATTGGTGACAGAATTATCAAAGAAGTGATCTCACGATTGAGTTTTTTAGACAAAGTAGGACTTGGGTATCTCACATTATCACGTAGTGCACATACACTCAGTGGTGGTGAGGCACAGCGCATTCGTCTTGCAAGTCAAATCGGGTCACAATTAGTGGGCGTGCTTTATATTTTGGATGAGCCGTCTATTGGGCTTCATGCGAGAGATAATGCAAGGTTGCTTGAGACACTTCTGTATCTTAGAGATTTGGGTAATACAGTTATTGTTATAGAGCATGATGAAGAAACAATGCGAGCAGCTGATTTTTTGGTGGATATTGGACCTGGTGCGGGACGTCGTGGTGGAAAAATTGTTGTAGCTGACACACCTGATAAAGTCATTAAAAACAAAAAGTCACTTACTGCGCAGTATTTACGAGGTGATAAAATAATTGAAGTACCAACAGAGCGTCACAATATTAAAAATAAAAAAATACTGACTGTAAGAGGTGCAAGAGAAAATAATTTACGAGGTATCACAGTAGAGTTTCCACTTGGAATGTTTACGGTTGTAACAGGAGTATCTGGTAGTGGCAAATCAACTTTAGTGGAGGAAATTTTATATAAAGGTATTGCAAATAAACTGATGCGGTCAACAAGACAGCCTGGCAAACATAAAGAAATTGTAGGATTGGAGTATCTTGATAAAGTAATCATGATCGATCAAAGTCCAATCGGGCGAACACCACGGTCAAATCCAGCAACATACACTGGACTATTTACACCAATTAGAGAATTGTTTTCTCAGACCAAAGCAGCAAAAGCTCGTGGATATAAACCTGGACGATTTAGTTTTAATGTAAAAGGTGGAAGATGTGATAATTGCAACGGAGATGGATATTTGAAAATAGAGATGCAATTTATGGCTGATGTATTTTTGCCGTGTGATGTGTGTCGTGGCAAAAGATATAATAGTGAAACATTGCAAATAAAATATC
>JAOZUJ010000163.1 GCA_029938745.1 Candidatus Moraniibacteriota bacterium | reverse complement strand
AACTCCATATACAGATCAAGCAGTTCTTCGCTAGACGGTGTGGAATACATCAATATTCCAGCAAGTAATAAAGAACAACGTATAAAAACATTTTTTTTCATAGTAACCTCCGTGTGTGTAGTTGTTTGATAAAATATGCTTTTTGAAAGTATAGAGGATATGCTCATAAATTACAATATTTATATTCAATATACGTTGTTAAGGTAAAATAAAAATAGTATAAAATATGGAATATCCTTTCCATTTTTTTGTATTTTCTAGTATGATAGTAGTATGAATAAAATACTTATATTTATCAAAAAGATCATACCACATAAATTATTTGTGCGATTGCAGCCAATATATCATTATGTACTTAATTTTATGGCGGCACTTCGCTATGGGTTTCCGAGTAATGACTTGATCGTAGTAGGTGTAACTGGCACAACAGGAAAGACGACTGTTGTATACATAGCAGCACAACTTTTAGATTACGCTGGATATCATGTTGGATATACATCAACAGCAATGTTCTCTGATGGCAAGAAGGAATGGCTCAATGATAAAAAAATGACAATGCTCGGCAGATTTTTTACGCAAAAAATGCTCAGAAAAATGGTACGCAATGGATGTAATGTCGCAATTGTAGAGACAACATCAGAGGGTGTAGTGCAGTATAGACATCGGTTTATCAATTATGACATGATGCTTTTTACGGGTTTGTATCCAGAGCACATTGACTCACATGGGAGTTTTGAAAATTATAAAAAAGCAAAGCAAAAATTATTTGAACATGTAGGGCAATGCAAAAAAAAGAATATATGTGGATTTAAAGATCATAAAACAATTATTGTGAATTTAGATGATGAACATGCGCCAGATTTTTTGCAGTATGATGCTGATCGCAAAATTGGATTTACATGTGACAGCACAAATAATGTAAGTGACTCGATCTTAGAAAAAATAACATATAAATATAACAGAGCAACAAAAGATGGTGTGCAATTTGTTTTTGATAATGAAGATGTACAGTTACGTGTACTTGGTGAATTTAATGCAATGAATGCAACTGCAGCTGGATGCATCGGTAAAATACTTGGCGTTAATGATCAATCAATTAAAAAGGGATTAGAAAAAATTACACAATTACCAGGGCGTATTGAGCGAATTCAAGAGGGGCAAGACTTTGAGGTTATTGTTGATTATGCATTTGAACCAGTCGCAGTAGCAAAATTGTATGAAACAATTGCAGTGTTACAACCACAAAAAATTATTCATGTACTCGGCTCTACTGGCGGTGGACGAGATGTATCTCGTCGCAAAGAACTTGGTAAAATTGCTGGACAAAAAGCAGACTATGTCATTGTGACAAATGAAGATCCATACGATGATGATCCGATGGAAATTATCACAGATGTGGCAGAAGGTGCAAAGGAGGGTGGAAAGACAAAAGAGCAAAACCTGTTTCTTGTTGAAGATCGACGAGATGCAATCGCAAAAGCAATAAAACTTGCAAATAAAGATGACGTTGTACTCATTACAGGTAAGGGATCGGAGCAGGCAATTGCAGTTCGCGAAGGAATGCTCATGCCATGGGATGATCGTACAGTCGTACGAGAGA
>JAOZUJ010000011.1:17798-19701 GCA_029938745.1 Candidatus Moraniibacteriota bacterium | reverse complement strand
ACATTTGGGTGATAGCAAGAAAGCGCGTGGGTGGGTTATTGCAATTATTAGTGGTGTCATATCATCTGGTCCGATTTATATGTGGTTTCCTCTTCTGAGTGACTTGAAAGGCAAGGGAGTAAAAGATACATTTTTGACAACTTTTCTTTACAGTAGAGCGGTAAAAATCCCGTTGTTACCAGTGATGGTTTATTATTTTGGCGTAACTTTTACAGTGATACTTACGGGGTATATTTTACTTTTTTCTATCATTAATGGACTAGTTGTTTCAAATATATTGAAAGAAAAGGAGGTGAAGAAGGTATGAAAATAGCAATTGCTTCAATAGAGGATGATGCTACCGCAGAAATTGCTTTGCAGGCTGGCAGAGCACCATTTTATCTTATTTTTGAAAATGACGAATCAGTAGAAACAATAAAAAATCCTTTTAGTGTGGGCGGTGGCGGCGCAGGACTTGGTGTTGCAAAAATGCTTGCAGATAAGGGTATAAATAAGGTTATTGCTGGTAAATTTGGGGATAAAATGATTGTTGCTTTACAAGAGCGTGGCGTTGATTTTGAAGAAAAAGAGGGTAAAATACAGGATTTTATGTAAAAAATGATTATTTTGTAAAAATAGGAAACCATATAGTAATATATGGTTTTTTGTTATATAAAAATATAGTAAGAACATATGCTTGACAATGTGTAAACTATGTGCTATAGTACTTGGTTATCTTAATTTTTGCGATTATTGCAAAAATAAGAGCGGTTTAATTAGTTACATATATTTTATGAATAAAATATTAAAGGGAAGTGTGATAATGAGCATTATGGTTGCTGGTATTGCAATTAGTTCTTATGCGTCTGCTGCACACTATCCAAGTACATGTCATTTAAAGGCAAAAAACCCTGGTGATGTTGTAGTTGTATACAACAATAAGGGTCTTATTTCAGATCGTAGAAATAGTTCATGGTCTGATACGTTTTGGCATAGTGCAAATATTCCTGCTGGACGATATAAAATATCTTTAGAAGGTTTTGATGGATATGCGGGTCGTAGTACAACAACGGGACAAACGAATGAGCGATATTATGTAAAATTTTATAATGGAAATTCTTCTGTAGCAACAAGTGGTTCAACAGGAGATATTAAAGATGGTGTAGAGCAAGCATATTGGAAAGGTGTTGTTAATAGTAATGTAACATTTAATAACAGTGTTTCTGGTATTGTTTTGCATCACGTAATTCCATATTATAATTCAAATCCAAATAGTGTATCACCAGTGTGTATGCTATTGGAAAATTTGAATTATACACCGCCAAAGCCAAAAGTGAATGGTCAGTGTGGATCTTCAAACGGAAAAACATTTGATACAAAACCAACATCAGGACTTTGTTCTGTGGGTGGTGCATCAGGTGTATCTGGAAGTGGTCCATGGAATTGGACATGTGCTGGAAGTAATGGTGGATCAACTGCATCTTGTAGTGCACAAATTACAAAAGCACCAAAGTGCGGATCTTCAAATGGCGGTACATTTAGTGGTACTCCAACATCAGGACTTTGTTCTGTTGGTAAAGCTTCTACTGTAAATGGTAGCGGTCCATGGGATTGGACATGTACAAATGGTGCGCGTGTTACAGATTGTGATGCTAAATACGCAAAAACTGCAATTCAAATCATCAAGTCAAGTAAAAATGGCGGTGATTCACAAACAATTGATAGTGGTGCAAGCGCAACATTTACAATTATAGTGAAAAATACCGGAGAAGAAAATTTGCAACACGTTTACGTAAGTGATGTTGAGGCATCTGACTGTAGTAAAAGTGAAGCAGAAACACGTGAGCTATATGATGGCAATCTATTTGATCCAGGTGAAAGCTTTACATACGCATGTACTGATAAAAATGTAACGCAATCATAT
>JAOZUJ010000011.1:0-17698 GCA_029938745.1 Candidatus Moraniibacteriota bacterium | reverse complement strand
GATCCTGGGCAATACAAAGTTGTAGTTGCACAGGAGACATTGCCAGAAGGTTGTTATCAAACGTATGACAAAGATGGCAAATTGGATAATAAGATCAAAACACGTATTGAAGGTGATGAATATTATCGCAAAGCAGATTTTGGATATTATTGTCCAAGTGCAGCACCAGTTGCACAGACATCACCGCAAACGGGTGCAGGCGCAGTTGCAGGTACAATATCATTTATTGCTGCCGCACTGTCTGCAGGAGTTATCCATAGACGCAATACAAAACAAAATGCATAAAGCAATTATTTAGTAATGATGCTTTGAGAAAAACTCACAATTATGTGAGTTTTTCTTTTTGTTTGTATTTTATTTTCAGATATATATAAGATTGACAATTTATTGGTTGTGTGCTATATTTCTACATTACGTTTTATACAACATTTGTTGTGAGGTCGTATATGTTAAATATAATTTATTCATTAATACGCATATTTTATGAAGAAAATGCAAATAATGGTTATAGCGTTTCTTGCTGTATTTTTGCTTGGGGTTGCGGGTAATACACAGGCTGCAACAATTGGTAATACAGTATGGAATGATCAGAACAAAAATGGTGTACAAGATCCTGGTGAGAGCGGAATTTCTGGTGTACGCATCAAACTGTATAATGGTAATGATGTGGAAACAGATAAAACAAACTCAAAAGGTCGTTATGAATTTGATGATCTCGATGCAGGTCATTATACACTTATTGTTGCACAAGAGACATTGCCGAATGGTTGTGTAGCAACATATGATCGTGATGGTAAAAAAGATGGTAAATATAGTGACAAATATTTAAAAGTTGATGATAGTTATACACATGCTGATTTTGGATATTATTGTCCAACAAAAGTGGTAGTAACAGCACAAACTTCTCCGGTCACAGGGCCAGGGAGTACAACTGCAACTATTGCAACAATTATAGCTGTAACAATGGCTATGATTGCGTATAAATATCAAAATGGTATAAGTGCAATTATAAGAAAATAATTTTTTGCACAATAAACAAAAAACCTGTGTATTTGATGCGGGTTTTTTGTTTGCACTTTTTAGTGTATAATAGGAACAGAAAATGAAGTTCATTAATATTATTGGAAAACATGTCAGATGACAGCTCTATGGAGAGGAAAGTCCGGACACTGACCCCATAATTTTTTTGTGGGGAAAACGGTAGCGGGTAATACCCGTCTAGAGTGATCTACGAGGTGCGAGCAGTGACGGTTTTTTCTGCAAAGGAAAAACTGCCCTAATACAAATTGGGGCAATGCCCAGTGGTAACACAGGGAGTGAAACGGCAAAATCCTTACTGAAGTGCAAGACCGTGTCTCGCTTTTGCGAGGAGAGTCGCGATGATCTGCACGGTAACGTGTAGGCAAGATAGATTGTCATCCCAGAATCTGTTTACAGGTTCTTGGACAGAATCCGGCTTATCGGCATGTTTTCTAATAATGTTTGTGAATAGTGATAGAATATGGTTGTTTGCTCTAATTAGAAAATGAATATTTTTTATGAAAAAATCAGAATTATCTTTTAGTTTCGTGCAGGTTTTTGTAGATTTTATTTTGATTGTTGGCGCGATTCTTCTTGCATTTAAATTGCGACACACGACAAGTGTTCAGGCGTTAATCAATAAAGAAGGTTTGTATAACGTTTCTTTTGAACAATATCTATACTTAGCGATTGCTATTGCAATAATTGCAATAATTGTTTTTGCATTTGAAGGCTTGTATAATATTCGTTCAACACGTAAATTTTGGCAAGAAGTATATTCAATATTTAAAGGTACAACAATTGTATTAGTTTTGATAATGATTGGTTTTTTCTTACAGCGTGAATGGTTTTCTTCACGTTTTATTATTGTAGCAGCGTGGGGACTTGTAATTATTGCTGTGTCATTTGGCCGTGTATTTATACATACATTTCAAAAATATCTTTTAGTGCACTATGGTGTTGGTGTACATCGTGTCCTTTTAATTGGTTCTGGTGATAAAGTAAAATATCTTTGTCATGTCATCCGTTCTCAACAACGACTTGGTTACCGTGTTGTTGATCACATGGAATATATTAATATCAAAAAAATTAAAAAAGTTAATAAACGATTTGGCATTGATGAAATTATTGTTGATGAGCCTGCTATGCCAGATGATCTATTAACAAAATTGCATGATTATTCTGAAATTCAGAATATCACATATAGATTTATTCCGTCATCAATGCAAACAACGCGATTTGAAATGACAATTTTTGAAGGAGAACCACTTATTGAACTTATGCACACACCACTTGATGGATGGGGAAAAATTATCAAACGTATTGTGGATATTGTAATTTCGAGTTTTTTGATCGTGCTCACAAGTCCAATTATGTTGATAGCAGCAATATTAATTAAGCTGGAAAATATAAGTGCACCAATTGTGTTTAAAAATCAGCGCATCGGTGCAAATGGGAAAGAATTCAATGTATACAAGTTTCGGTATATGAAATGGAAATGGTGTACGACAAAAAAGAATCCCAATTGGAAAGATGCAATGAAATATGAACAGGAATTGATCAGAAATCAATCTGTGCGTATTGGTCCGATTTATAAAATTGAAAATGATCCACGAAAAACATGGATTGGGAAGTTTTTGGAGCGATTTTCTATTGATGAGTTTCCACAATTTTTCAATGTATGGATGGGAGATATGAGTCTTGTCGGACCACGACCACATCAAGAGCGGGAAGTGAAAAAATATAGTGAATATCACAGAAGATTACTTACGATCAAGCCGGGCATAACTGGTATGGCGCAAATTTCTGGACGTAGCGATCTCGATTTTGAAGATGAATTTCGCTTGGATGTATATTATATAGAAAATTGGTCATTGTTACTTGATTTAAAAATTTTAGTTAAAACACCAGTTGCAGTTTTGCATTCTCGTAATAATTAGTGGTATAGTAAGTATATAATTAATAAATAAAAAAAATATGATGAAATATATTGTTAAGTTAGTTGTCGTGGCGGGAGCATTGTTACTTGCTACGAATGTTGTGGACGGATTTACAGTTGATGCTTTTTGGCCAACGGCAGTTTTGGCAGCGTTTATTTTGGGCTTATTGAGTATTACGGTACAACCATTATTAAAACTGTTTTCTTTACCGATTACAATTATAACATTGGGTCTCTTTGGTTTTCTGATTAATATTGGTGTATTTTGGCTTTTAACATTTGTGCCGGGCGTATCAATTAGTAATTTTATGGCAGCATTTTGGGGACTGATAATAGTGACGGTTGCTGGCTGGATTGTAGATGCTATCTTTAAAAAATAAGTGAAAAATAAATGAAAATTGCTTTAGTACATGACTATCTTGTGCAACATGGTGGCGCAGAGAGGGTTTTGGAGTGTTTTTGTGAATTGTTTCCGGAAGCGCCAATTTATACATTGATTTATGACAAAGATGCAATGGGAGATACTTTTTCTCATTGTAATATTCATACATCTTCATTACAAAAATTGCCACTTGCACGGAAACGGCATCGTATTTTTCCACTTTTCATGCCAACGGCAATTGAAGAATTTGATTTTTCACAATTTGATATTGTCTTGTCGGATTCATCAAGTTTTGCAAAAGGTATTATTACACGACCAGAAACATTGCATGTTTCATATGTGCATACTCCAATGCGTTATGCGTGGGATGATTGTCAAAAATATACACAAGATTTTGGGTTTCCTAAAATTATTGAAAAAATTGTGCCATTTATGATGAATGGCATACGTGTATGGGATCGTGTTAGTAGTGATCGTGTTGATAAATATATTGCAAACTCTCAATTTGTAGCACGTCGTATTAAAAAATATTACAATAAAGATGCAGTGGTTATTAATCCTCCAGTAAATGTTGATTATTTTTATAATGAAAAAACAGATACCAAGGATTATTTTTTGATGGTTGGACGACTGATTGCGTATAAACGACATGACATTGCAATTGAGGCATTTAATAAATTAGGCTTACCACTTAAAATCATTGGTCGTGGACCAGAACTTGCAACATTAAAAAAACAAGCAAATGATAATATAGAATTTCTTGAACGCGTTGATGATGAGAAGCTGGCAAAATATTATGCACAAGCAAAAGCATTTGTTTTTCCACAGGAAGAAGACTTTGGCATTGTGGCAATTGAGGCTATGGCAGCAGGGAGGCCTCTTATTGCTTACCGTGGTGGTGATATTGTAGAGCATATGCAAGAACCTCAAATGGGAATCTTTTTTGATGAACAAACGCCAGAGGCGTTAATCGGTGCTGTTGATAATTTTGATCAATATCATTTTGATGTAGATCATATTAAAAAACAATCTCAGCAATTTGACAGAGAACTTTTTAAGCGTACAATGAAAGACTACATTGATATTGTGTTTGAGGAACATATGAAAACAAGATAATAATATTATTATGGAATTAAGAGAATTTTTTGCAATCTTTGGTGTACATAAGAAATTATTTTGGGGTATTATTGGACTATTCGTTGTGGGTAGTTTGATTTTTTATTTTTTACAAGATCAGACATATAAAACATATATAAATATCAATATTACACGCAGTGGTATGGATGAAACTTCTGAGTATACATATGATAGTTTTTATAGATTACAGGCGGACAGTCAATTTGCTGATACGGTAGTAGAGTGGATGAGGTCGCCATATGTATTGGAGCAAATTTTTGATGATGGGGATAGCAATGCGATTAGTCAAAAAGACTTTTTTCACGCAGATAGAATGTCATCACAAACGATTGCTGTGACATTTATAACAGCAACAAAAAAAGAAGCACAAAGTGTTGCAAAAAATTTAAATAGAGTGCTAAATGAAGAAACGCAAAAATTAAATAAAATTCAAAAACAAGAAAATTGGTTTGTTATTTTTGGCAATGACCCAGTCACGGGGGATAATCGCTTGTCTTTATTTTTTGTATTGACTGTTGGTTTTGCAGTTGGCCTTTTTATATCTTTTTGGGTTGTAATGATAAAACATTATATAGTCAATTCTAAACAATGATCATATGCGGATTGGTGTAGATGTGCGATGCTTTGCGCAAGGAAAAAATACTGGCATTGAAGAATATACAAAAAAAGTTCTTGGCGCAATTTTTAAGCAGGACTGTGATAATGAATATATTTTATTTTTTAACGCCTGGCATAAGCAGGATGTTGATTTTTCATGGGCACTTTCTCATAAAAATGTATCTATGAAAAAATATTCTATTCCAAATAAGTTATTAAATTTGAGTTTATGGTTTTTGCAATACCCAAAACTAGATAAACTATGTGGTGGTGTAGATGCTTTTTTCATGCCAAATAGTAATTTTTATGCGATAAGCCAAAAAACAAAATTATTTCTCACAATACATGATTTGTCTTTTGAGCATTACAAACATTCTTTTTCGTGGAAGCGTCGAGCGTGGCATTTTTTTGTAAATCCACGTCTTCTGGCAAAAAGAGCATATCACATTTTTGCGGTGTCAGAAGCAACAAAAAGTGATTTATGTATAACGTATGGTGTCAAAAAAGAAAAAATTACTGTGACATGTAATGGTGCAACATCAGTTGAGGGTAAATATGATCGTAACAGCATAGAGCTTATCAAAATAAAAGAAAAATACAGACTGCCTTATCAATTTATTTTGTACTTTGGTACGATTGAGCCACGTAAAAATATTATAAATATTATTGAAGCATATGATTTATTGCGTAAATCAGATGAAAACGTAAAACATAAGTTGGTCATAGCAGGTGCACGCGGGTGGAAAGGTGAAAATATCTATCGTGCGGTACATACAGCACAATTTCAAAAGGATATAATAATGTTAATAGATGTTCCTGAGGATGAAAAAGAATTAATTTATGCACTATCATCAGTGTTTGTATACCCATCATTTTTTGAGGGATTTGGATTTCCACCTTTAGAGGCGATGATGAATAATGTTCCTGTCATTTCTTCGCATACAACGTCACTGCCTGAAATTGTTGGCAGAAATGCAATTATGATCGATCCAATGCGAGTTGATGAAATTGTGCATGCACTCAGAGCAGTCGTTGCAGATAAGCAGTTGCAAAATATTTTAACAAAGCAATTAACACAATATCTCCAAAAATTTCAATGGGATAAATCTGCAACTTCTTGCATAAGTAACTTTATCTTGTAATCGTTACAATTCCATTACTTTTTGGTATAATAAGAGTATATGAAAATAGGTATTGATGCACGATTTTATGGTCCAGGTAGCAAAGGTCTTGGGCGATATACACAAAAATTAATTGTACATTTAGAACAAATTGATCATATAAATGAGTATGTGATTTTTTTACGTCGACAAAATTTTGATTTATATTCACCAACAAATAAAAATTTTACAAAAGCTTTGGCAGATTATAAATGGTACTCTTTGGGTGAGCAATTGTTTTTCCCATTTACATTGTATAAATATAAATGTGATATTATTCACTTTCCACATTTTAATGTACCGTTGTTATATTTCAAAAAATTTATTGTTACAATTCATGATTTAATTTTATTACGTTACCCAACGCAAAAAGCATCAACACATAATACATTTTTTTATTGGATTAAATTTATTTTGTATCGTGTTGTCATTTTTAATGCTGTGCACAGGGCATTATCAATTATTGCTGTATCAAAATTTACAAAATCAGATATTTGTAGGCAATATAAAAAAACTTGTCATAAAATCACTGTGATATATGAATCTGCAGAAATTCACCAAAAAGGAAATTATAATCATACGCAGAATTTATTAAAGTATGGTATAATAAAGCCGTATATATTGTATGTTGGTAATGCATATCCGCATAAAAATTTGTATGCTTTGGTGGATGCATTTTTTATGTATAGAAAAAGTGCCAATAAGGATTTTCAATTAATTCTTGTTGGATGTGACGATTATTTTTATAAAAAACTACAACAATATATCAAAACAAAAAATATTTCTCATATTGTAATTTTGCATACGGTTACAGATGAATTATTGCAACAGTTATATAAGGAAGCAACTTTTTTTGTGTTTCCGTCATTGTATGAGGGATTTGGACTTCCGCCACTAGAGGCACAATTGTTGGGGACGCCAGTTTTATCATCAGACCATCCATGTATGATAGAAATTTTATCACAGGATGGTGCACTGTATTGTGACACATCAAATGTTGAATTATTTGCACAAATGATGCAAAAAATTGCTTCTAATGATGATTTACAATTACAACTTGTGCAAAAAGGACAAGAAAATGTCAAAAAATATTCATGGCAGAAAATGGCAAAAAAAACATATAATATATATACAAAAAATAGTTAATATATGGATGGTATCATATCCAAAAAACAAAAAATTCCTCACAATCACAATAATAAAAATGTGAATGATATTTTTATATCTCAAAAAGATAAAAACATATATCATGTGGGTCAATTGGGTAAACCATATGATGTGGAAAGCTTTGATGAAACAGATTGTGCTGAATTTTCAGAAACAAGATTTGTGCAAGATGATGTGTATGATGTATCATCTGTAACAAATCAAGAACAATACACTTTTGCAACAAATTTACGAGATGATGAACATGAAGAACAATATGAAGATGCACAAATAACTAATAAATATTCTGAGGATACACAAGAGACATTCGATGATGATGGAGTATTTAATACACATGATTCAGATTTTTATGAAGACGATGACGCATCAACAAGTACGCGTTTTTCATTGATGGATTTATCAATTTTTTCTCAAAACAGCGTGTTGTTACCACAAAGTGTTACTACTCGATTTGCTTTTTTTGGTGCAATGATAACAATTGTGTTAGGTAGTTTTTTATTTGTGGGCACATCCTTTGCTGTAAAAGATCGCGTTGATGGTGCGGGCAAGCGTGCAATTGAGTCTATTGAAAATGCTGTTGCAAGTCTTGGGACTGGAGATTTTATATCATCCGGGGATAGTCTTGCAGAAGCTCATCAGGAATTTCTTTTTGCATCAGAGGAAATGAATAAAATTAATAGTTTTGCAACAGTTATTTCACAATTTGTTCCAGGGGCATCAAAATTATCGAGTGGAAATCATATTATAGAAGCTGGCAAATATTTAACACATAGTGCGACTGAGTTACACGCGGTTATTCCTGCTGTTATTAGTGAAAATAGTGATCTTGTGTCTGCTGATGGCACGCATGTTTCTTTTCTTGCATTGTATAAAATGTTGGCAGATCGTATGGAAATAGCGTCTGTTGATATTGCATTGGCACGAGAGCATATCAATAAAGTACATCTAGATGATGTACCAACAGAACATCGTAATACATTTGTTCAAATGAAAGATGCGTTGCCACTTATAGAAAAATCTTTGGCAAGTGCTGTGGGTGCTCGTAGTGTTGTGGAGGATTTACTTGGTGCAAATGGAAAACAGACATATTTATTTTTATTTCAAAATAATCATGAAATGCGTGCAACTGGTGGGTTTATTGGTAGCTATGGCATTTTGGATATAAAGGATGGGCAAATTCAAAAAATGGTTGTGGATGATATTTATAATCAGGATGGTCAGTTGATTGATCGTGTTGTCCCGCCACTTCCAATTCAAAAAATTTCTGCTGATTGGAGCTTACATGACAGTAACTGGTTTGTAGATTTTCCGCTTTCAGCAAAAAAAGCAATGGATTTTTATGAACGTACAGGTGGACCAACCGTTGATGGTGTTATCGCAATTACACCTGCAATGATGCAAAAATTTTTGACAATTACAGGTCCGATTGCATTACCAGAACATAACGTTATATTGACAAGTAATAATTTTATGGAATTATTGCAAAATGAGGTAGAAGAAAGAGATAATTATATTGCAGAGGATATACAAGAAAATGATGTTGTCAAAGAAAAAGAGGAGAATGAGAAAGAAAAAGAAGAAGAGCAAAAACAGCCAAAGAAAATTCTTTCAGATTTGATGCCAATTATGATAGATAAATTATCAAATCGAAAAAGTCCTGAAGATCTGGTAAAGGTGCTTTCTGCTGTATCAAGTGGATTTAAAGAACGTCATATGATGATCTATATGAGTGATGGTGCCACTCAAGATATTATCGAAAATAATGGTTGGAGTGGCTCTATATTACAAACAGACAAAGATTATCTTAGTATTATTAACGCAAATGTTAATGGCTTTAAGACAGATGGTGTTGTGGATGAGTACATTACACATTCTGCTGATATTGATGTAAATGGTCAGATTGTCAATACTGTGAGCATTCGTCGTGTGCATAGAGGTGGAAAAACAGGGTTTCCTTGGTGGGATGCTGTAAACTCTAATTATATGCGCGTGTATGTGCCACAGGGTTCCGAATTGCTTTCTGTTGAGGGACAAACACGTGAAATTAATGAAGAAAGGTTGGATTATGATGCTCTTGGTTATGAACGAGATCGTGATGTGGAAAAGGAAGAAAATAACATGTATATTGACGAAGAAACAGGAACACGAATTTATGATGAATACAATAAAACAGTATTTGCAAATTGGGTTTATGTTTCTCCACAAGAAAGTGTCACAATAACCTATAAATATCGGCTACCATTTCGTGTTGATTTCGATAGTGATCGAGATGGAAAATTTGGGTCGTATGCTGTGTTATTTCAAAAGCAAGCTGGTAGTGAAAAATCTCATATAAAAAGTGAAATTATGTTGGATGATGGTTTCACGCAGGTATGGCATTCACAAAATAAAGATGATGCAACAATGGAAAATAATCTCATGATCGATCGATATCATGGCATGGTTTTTCGCGTAAATTAACAGACTGTTTTGAAATAATTTAAGTAAAAAAGACTTGATTAACACTGCAAAATGGTTTATAGTAACTAAAATATTATATTAATAAACAATATTATTTATAATGATTGCACGATTTCATAAACTTGTGACGAAATCATCACGACAATCAATTGCAGCTGGTGCATTGATTGTTGCATTTTTTGGTATCTTGAGTCGTATACTTGGTTTCATTAGAGATCGTATTTTAGCGGGTAATTATGGTGCAGGGGATGATCTGGATATTTATTATGCAGCTTTTCGGTTGCCAGATTTAGCATTTGAACTTCTTGTTGTTGGAGCACTTGGAGCTGCATTCATACCAGTATTTAGTAAACTTATTACTAAGAGTGATCAAACGCGTGCATGGCAAAGTGCAAGTGGCGTGTTTTTCATGATTGTGGGGACAATGTTTGTATTGTCAATAATTGGAATAATATTTGCACCAGCCTTGATGCATGTTATCGTGCCAGGATTTCCAGAAGAAAAAATGGAACAAACAGTAGAGCTTGCACGTGTTATGTTCCTTAGTCCAATCTTTCTTTCAGCAAGCGCTGTACTTGGTGGTGTTTTAGTATCATTTCGGCGTTTCATTTTGTATTCGATGGCACCGATTTTTTATAATGTTGGAATTATTATTGGTGTAACCGTTATTGCACCACGTATGGGACTTATTGGGTTGGCGTGGGGTGTTGTTTTGGGAGCGTTCTTGCATTTTATGATTCATGTTATTGCTATCAAAAAAGCTAAATTTAAGGTTATTATGCCACGCACAATGATTCATAAAAATAAGGATGTGCGGAATGTACTTACGCTTATGGTGCCACGCATGTTCTCTAGTGCATCAAATCAAATTTCCTTACTTCTTATTACGTTTTTTTGCATCAACATTAGCTGCTGGAAGTTTAACAATTTTTTCTTTTGCAAATAATATTCAAAGTGTTATTTTAGGTCTTGTCGGTATTCCTTTTGCAATTGCATCGTTTCCAGTGCTTTCCAATAAATTTGCGATAGGGGATGATAAGGCATTTTCTGGTGTATTATCACAGACACTTCGTAGAATTTTATATTATGCTGTGCCACTTAGCATGATCCTTTTTGTATTAAGAGAACAAGTTGTTCGTATTGTTTATGGCGCTGGGCAGTTTAGTATAGAAGATACAATACTAACATCACAAATATTAGGTATTTTGTGTTTGAGTCTTTTTGCACAAAGTGTTATACCGCTTCTTGCACGTGGCTTTTATGCAATGCAAAATACAAAAACACCACTTTATATTGCACTAGGTGCACAGACAATTAATGCTTTTTTAATTATTGCGCTCATTCGTCAATTCGAAATTTATGCAATTGCAATTGCTTTTTCTGTCGCAGTTACGGTTAATGCATTTTTATTATTTATTATTTTGCATAGACGAATTGAGGAACTTGAATACAAACATACATTACGCACAATAATACAAATTGCAATTGCAACTTTTGTGACAATTATTGTGACATTTTTTGCACGAAATATTTTGGGCGAATTATTGCCACTTAAGTACGCATGGGGCGTGCTTGTACAATTACTTGTTGCTGGTAGCATTGGCATTATTACATATATTTTTGTTACGGCAGTATTTGGCATGAAAGAATTTGAAACAGTGAAGAAAAAAATTATTATCCAAATCTTTGGACGACCCCAAGTTGCAAATGAAGAACAAAACATCGCACGATAGTAATTCTTATATATTGCAGTTGACAAATACGTACTATGTGTTAGTCTATATTGTTATTGTTGCATAGATGATTAAATGCATTTATGTTCATGATAAGGTTTTATTGATTAATGCGATGTATTATGAATAAGGGTAGCGGAACTATTATAGCAATTATTGTGGTATGTATTGTGACTGCAATCATAATCTATTTTTTTGCAAGAACAAATAGCAAGCAAGAAAATGAAGAGCAATTACAAAACAATGAAAGTGAATATATTTTTGATATTAATGAAGAAAATATCACTGACGGTGAACAGAGTGGAACAGAAAAAAATGTCGAAACTAGCACACAAAATTCAAGTGAACAATCAAAAGATAATAATGCTTTAAAGACATCTGTGAATGATGGAGAATCTCAGAACAAAAATAATAATGAATCACCAACAACTGGACCAGGTTCAGTAGCTGTGGTGATTGCAATAGTAATAGCAACAATTTCTTCTATAGTTATATATAAAAAACAAGGAGGAGAGTCTGCATTATAATATTATAGTAGTGTATTCAAAAAACCTATATAACATAGGTTTTTTGTTTTTTTTATATATTGCCTAATTGATTTTTTTTCGCTATACTTTACTTTATGAAAAACATACGAAACTTTTGTATCATTGCGCATATTGATCATGGAAAATCTACGTTGTCGGATAGGCTTTTGGAGGTGACAGGAACGATAGAGGAGCGTGATATGAAAGAGCAACTTCTAGATACAATGGATTTAGAGCGTGAACGTGGAATTACGATTAAACTGCAACCAGTGCAGATGCAGTATAAATACAATGACACAGATTACACATTAAATTTAATTGATACACCAGGTCATGTTGATTTTGCATATGAAGTTTCACGCTCACTTGCTGCAGTTGAGGGTGCTGTCTTACTTGTGGATGCTTCTCAGGGTGTGCAAGCGCAGACGTTGACTAATTTATATTTTGCACTTGAACAAGATCTTGAAATTATTCCAGTTTTAAATAAAATTGATTTGCCAAATGCAGATGTAGATAAAGTAAAAAAAGAGATCGTACATATTTTAGGATGTAGTATAGATGATATTTTGGCTGTGAGCGGTAAGACTGGTGAGGGAGTAAAAGAATTGTTAGGAGAAATTATTACACAAGTGCCATGTCCAAAAGGTAAAAAAGATCAAAAAACGCGTGCTCTTATTTTTGATAGTGTTTATGATTCATATAAGGGTGTTTTGGCATATGTACGTGTTGTGGATGGTGCTATAAATAAGTATGACCATATTCACATGCTTGCAACAGGTGGTGAGAGTAGTATTGTGGAGTTGGGACATTTACATCCGCAGTATGAAAAATGTGACGATCTATTGACGGGTGATATTGGATATATCGCCACAGGTTTTAAAGGTGTTTCCGAATGTAAGGTTGGTGATACAATAACGCTCAAACAAAGTGCAAAAACAGCGGATTATGATAATATGAAGCAATTGCCAGGGTATCAAGAAGTTCAGCCAGTCGTTTATGCGAGCTTTTATCCATTGGATGGAAGTGACTATAACGTGATGCGTGATGCATTGGAAAAATTAAAGCTCAATGATGGTGCATTTCGTTTTGAGCCAGAGAGTAATAAGGCATTGGGACGAGGATTTCGATGTGGATTTTTGGGATTACTTCATTTGGAAATTATTCAAGCGCGACTGGAGCGAGAATTTGATATGATGCCAACAATTACAACACCGAGCGTTGTATATAAAGTACACAAAAAAGACACTGACGAAGTAGTTGATATTTTTTCTCCAACAGAATTACCGGACCCTTCTCAAGTTGAGTCTATTGAAGAGCCATTTGTGAAATTGGAGATTATTGCACCGTCTGAATATTTAGGAAAAGTGATGGAACTCATGAATAACACGCGTGCACAATATAATATGACTGACTACATTGACGAAACGCGCATGCAACTTACCTTTGATGCACCGCTTATGGATGTCATTGTAGATTTTCATGATCAACTTAAAAGTGTTTCAAGTGGGTATGCATCAATGAATTATGAAATTTCAGAGTATCGTGTGAGTGATCTTGTAAAATTAGATATTTTGGTTGCGGGGGATGTCGTAGATGCCTTTGCTCGTATTGTGCCACGCGATAGAGCCCATGCAGAAGGTAAGGCAACTGTAGAAAAATTAAAAGAAGTGTTGCCGCGACAGAACTTTGTGATTGCTATTCAAGCTGCAATTGGGTCTAAGGTTATTGCACGTGCGACGATTAGTGCATTTCGCAAGGACGTTACAGCAGGGCTTTATGGTGGTGATATCACGCGAAAGAGAAAGCTACTCGAAAAGCAAAAGAAAGGGAAAAAACGCATGGCACAGTCAGGTAAAGTAGATATCCCGCCAGAAGCATTTCTGAAAGTTTTGCGTAAATAAAAAAAGGTACCTTTAAAGGTACCTTTTAAGATACCTTTAAATATTATCATTCTCTTATTTTGACGAAGCTGGTAATTCAGTGTAATATGAGATATACGAAACAAAAATACAAGTGGGGCAAAGGGCAGTTAGAAGTGACTGGTTTTTTGTTGCATTTTGCTTATTAAAATAATAGAAAATATGAATAGAGCTGTTAATAATATAAAAAAATTATCACAAAATTTGAGTGGAAAAGTTTTTGGGCAATTGTCAAAAGATATCGGCATTGATCTTGGCACGGCAAATACATTAGTGTATGTGAGTGGTAGTGGCATTATGATAAACGAGCCATCTGTTGTGGCAATGAATAATCGTACAGGACAAATTCTTGCGATTGGCAAAGAGGCAAAACGCATGGTTGGCCGAACGCCAGGTCATATTGTAGCAACGCGACCATTGGTTGATGGTGTTGTAAATGATTTTGAAGTGACAGAACATATGCTGAAATATTTTATTGATCAGGTGCATAAAGAGTCTTTTTCTCTTTTGCCACGACCACGTGTGCTCATTGGTATTCCTTCTGGTGTTACTGAAGTAGAAAAGCGTGCTGTAATTGATGCAGCAATGAATGCTGGTGCACGTGAGGCCTATTTGATTGACGAGCCCATGGCAGCGTCAATTGGAGCTCGTATGCCTGTGACAGATGCAAATGGAAACATGATCGTTGATATTGGTGGTGGTACGAGCGAGATTGCTGTCATATCTCTAGGTGGCGTCGTGGCTGCACGATCACTGCGAACTGCAGGAGATGAAATGAATGAAGATATTGTCCGATATATGCGAGATGAATTTAATCTTTTGATTGGAGAACGTACGGCGGAAGATATCAAAATTACAGTTGGTAGTGCATATCCACAAAAAACGAAATTAACAATGAAAGTGCGTGGACGTAATTTAGTTACGGGATTACCAAGTGAAATCGTGGTAACAGATGAACATATCCGCGATGCGCTGTCACGCAGTGTTCGTATTATTGTGAATGCTATAAAAACAATTATTGAAGAGACACCACCAGAGCTTTTGGCAGATGTGATGCAACACGGTATTATTCTTGCTGGTGGTGGTGGATTGACACGTGGACTCGATAAATTAATCGCAAATGAAACAAAGATGCCAGTTATGAAAATGGAAGACCCTCTAACAGCTGTGGTGCGTGGAACTGGTATTGTATTAGAAGATCTGGATAATTTGCGAGAAGTTTTGATTGATACAGATAAGATGGCGCCATTGCGGTAGAAGGTATATTTTTGTAGATTTTTATTTATGCAATCACTTCATAAAAATAAAAAAAAGAAAAAAATATTTATTTATATTATAATTATCATTTTATTGATTGCAATCAATCCATTTAATATGTTTGGTTTTGTGCGTAGCGTAATTATGGTGCCACTAGAGCCACTTATAAAAATGGGTTTTGGTACAGGTTCGCGTCTTTCTCATCAGATGCATATGATTTTTAGTATTGGTACACTTTATAGACAAAATCAAGAATTACATAGTAGAGTGCGACAGCTGGAATCCGAGAATGCTTATTTAATTGATGTAAAGAATGAAAATGAAATATTGCGAAAAAATGTAAATTTACTACCACAGGGAAAATTTGAATTAATGGGAGCGGAAGTTGTATTGCGAAATCCAGTTGGAGGTGATCAGTGGATTGTGATTAATCGTGGCAAGATGGATGGTGTGGAAATCGGTAATTCGGTTATTGTAGATGAAGGTGTATTTGTGGGACATGTTGATGAAGTTGATCACACAACTGCACGTGTGCAACTCGTAACAAATCCAGAGAGCATCATCAATGTCGTTACTGCTCGTTCTGGTGCACAAGCAATTGCATACGGTAATCATGGAATTTCTATTATTGTGGAGGATATTAAAAAAAATGATGATGTGGTAGAGGGTGATATGTTCATCACATCGGATGTTGGAAATAAATATACAAGTGGTCTCAGTGTGGGAAGGGTACAGAGCATTACTACTGCAGAAAACAATCTATTTCAAATTGCAAATGTTTTACCACTGGTTGCACTAGATGAACTAAGGTTTGTTTTTATTGTTAAATAATGTTTTTATGATTAAATTTTTTGTGCGGTTCATTATTTTTTTGATTGCATTTTTTGTCATTGGGCTTGTGGCGGGATTACATTTTTTGCCGTTTATCATTGCGTGCATTTTTATTTGTGCATGGGTCAGTGTCGTATCTTTTGATGATATTTTATGGTGGATTATTGTATTCGCTGTAGTATTTGGGCTTGTGCATTATGATACATTTGGACTGTATGTTGTTAGTCTTGTTGGCGTGGCATTTTTATTTAATATTATTTATGAATATGCTGTTACAACAGCAAATAATAATTTTGTTGTTTTATTTGCAGCGTCTTTTGGTTTAGCAGTGCTCTGCACAGCACTTATTGAATTAATTCAATATCACACCGTGCTTTTAAATATAGAAGTGATTGGAATGGGTATTGTCATATCAATAGGAACATTCTTTTTCTTTCGTTTAATTATTCGATATGCACAACGATTTATTGATCTTTATGCACATGGCAAAGATATGCGTTGTCACACATAGATATTAACAGATTTTATGAAGTTCAAAAAAATTCATACACAATCAAATGAAATAGAGGACGCCGTATTGACCGCATCAGAAAAAGAGGCTTCGCGGATGGCTTTTGACTTTGATAAAAAATGGCTTTTAATCTTCGGGATTTGTATAATCGTGGTTCTGCTTTTACTGGTCGTGCGTGTATTTTATCTTTCTGTCGTAAAGGGTGATTATTACTCTTTTGTGGCGTCTGGTAATAGTGTGCGTAGTGTGCCAATAATTGCACCGCGTGGCACGATTTATGATGTTAGTGGGGAAGTGTTGGCAGATAATATTCCTAGTCGTAGTGTCATTGTTTTGTCAGAATTACTTCCAAAAGAGCAACAGGATAGGCAGGTACTTGCACAAAAGTTAGCAGATATCTTATCACAGGATGTTTTGCAAGTACGAATAATTATTGATACAGCATGGGATGATGGAGAAGATCAAACAATTGCAGAAATAATTACACATGAACAATCGCTAGTGTTGCGTGCAGAAAAAGAAAATTTGCCAGGTATTCATATACAACAATCAGCAGTGCGTCACTATACTGATGGTGAAAAATTTGCTCACATCATCGGATATGAAGGGTTAATCAAAAAAGATGAAAGAAAAGAGAGGCCAGAATATTTATTGACAGATCGTATTGGAAAAACTGGCGTTGAATATCAATATGAAAAATATTTACATGGCGTACACGGTTCAGAGCAATCATTAGTTGATAGTCGGGGTAAGGTCGTTAAGGATCTGCTTGATGTTGCACCACAAAATGGTTTTGATGTACATCTGAACATCGATGCGGGATTGCAAAAATTTTTACAAGATCGATTACAAAAAGAATTAGAACGTGCAGACACAAAACGTGCAACTGCAATTGTGCTGGATCCACGCAGTGGTGCTGTGCGTGCATTGGTAAGTTTGCCATCATATGATAATAATAAATTTGCTCATGGTATTGATGCACAAACGTACAGTGATTGGATTACGAGTGATAATCGTCCACTTTTTAATCGTGCAATTGGTGGGGCATATGCACCAGG
>JAOZUJ010000162.1 GCA_029938745.1 Candidatus Moraniibacteriota bacterium | reverse complement strand
CAATGCTAGGCACACTTTTTATTTTACAAAATTATTCGTATTTCCCAAACAATGAACAACTATTACTTTCTATTGCTGTCAGTATCGGATTTATTGGACATCTTATTCTCGATGAGATCTATTCTGCCACAAATTTGAACGGTAAAAAGTTTCGGCCAAACAAAAATCTCGGCAGCGCCCTAAAATTATGGTCAAATTCATTGCCAATTACATTTGTCGTGTACATTATTATACTTATTTTATTTAGCTCCACTTTTACTTCACTGTAATAAAATATTCTTCAATGAGAGTTGTAATATCATCTGCTACACGTGCAAAGCCAAATGGCACACCCTTTTGCAAAGTGTCAATATTTTGAAAGCCCCATGTTACTGCAATTGATGAAATATCGAGAGAATTCGCCTCATGAATATCACCGAGTGTATCTGTTACAAAAATAATATTATCAGCCAACACACCTGTTTCATCAATGATCTTTTCAAACTTTTTTTCTTTTGATGGATGTGTTTCTACACCATAAATTGTACACAAATCTTCACATATACAATTCTCTACAAAAAAATCATGCATATTTTTTTCACCACCTGATGAAACAATAAATGTCTCACCAATTTCTTGCGCTTTTTGCGTAACTTGTGCCATTCCGTCAATGATCGGCAATTTTACAAATTCGTCATGGATTGTACGAAAATATTTTAGTGCATCAAAATTTCCTAGTTCCAAGCCATGCTTATCATCTTTATAAACATTGCCACTGTGAATATCATAAAATTCTTCATCAGTGATAGAGATGCCGAGAAAATCCTCTATGTGTTTTTTATGAAAATCAAAGTTATCTACAAATACACCGTCAAAATCAAATATTATAATTTTTTCTTTATTCATATTTTCTAAATGATTTATTATCAAAAAATTCATTATCTGCAATATGCTTTATCTTATCATATTCTACCGTATCTGTAATTGCATATGCCAAGACTATTTTTTGCCTCTTTTTTGCAATGCGAACAGGAAAACTCTTTGGCAACATGCGTGCACGACATGCAAAAAAATCTGGATTATTATTACTCACGATCCACGTGCCATATGTAAACATTCTCCGCAACCAGCTTTCTATAAAATTTTTATGTTTAAAATCTGTAAAATTTTGACCTCGTGCAATTTCTGGTGCATTTTGTGTAAACCATCGCACAACAAATGGATTAAATGAGGAAATTGCATATTCTCCATTATTTTTTTTTAATAGATCATAAACTTTTTCACAGATTTTATCATCAAAATGTAGCTGACTTTTAATTTCTACAACAACAGACACTTCTTCATTGATCAAATTGAGGACATCCTCAAATAACATTATCTTTTGTTTAGATTGTCCAAGTGTAAGATCTTTTATGTCATCATATTTTTTTTCTGATATTTTACCACTGCCATTTGTTACTCTATCCAACGTCCAATCGTGAAAAACAACCAGTTTGTCATCAACTGTCATCTGAACATCCAACTCAATTGGATAATCAGCATCAACTGCACGTGAAAACGCAATGAGAGAGTTCTCTGCAACCTCATCACTCCACAATCCACGATGTGCAATTGGCTTTTTTATTAAAAAATTTAGATTTT